>JAKEHF010000072.1 GCA_022615295.1 Actinomycetota bacterium
GTCAGTGTCGGCGGCGTCCCCATGCAGCCTCAAGCCGCCGAGGCATGGCTGGCGCTGCGAGACCTGGCCCGGTCGGCGGGGCTGGGGTTCACTGTCTCCTCCGCCTATCGCTCACCGGAGTCCCAACGCGCCCAGTTCCTCTCCAAGCTGACCGGCACCAGCCCGGAGGCGATCGACGCCGCCCTCACCTGGTATTCGGCGCCGGGGATGTCGAAGCATCATGGGGGTTACGCCCTCGACTTCCGATACGCCGACGGGACCTTCGGGGAGTTCCGCTCCACCCCGGCATTTGCCTGGCTTTCGGCCGACGACTTCGCCATACCAACGGCCTACGGTCTCATCCCCTCTTATCCCGACGACGTGAGCGACCAGGGTCCCAACCCCGAGCCCTGGGAGTTCGTCTGGGTCGGCGAGGGTCTCATCCGGTGCGGCCTGCCCCAGGACCTGGACGTCGCCGCCTCGGGCCCGGCGGCGGGTCTACTGGCCGACATCGAGCGTTGTCCGGGTGGACCTGGGACGGCGAATGTCCCGGATTGGCTGGCCGGCTCCTGACTAATCGGGCCAGTTCGACCAGAATCAGCGAATGCCCATCGACTGGCGTGGGGAGGACCCGGGTCTCCCCATCAGCTTCGGGCAATGCTCGAACGGGGAATACGACCCCGAGCCGATCACCCCGGCACGCCTCAGCATGGCCGCCACCGCCAACCACGAGATCGACCAGACCGTGGCCCGCACCGGGATCAGCCGGCGACGCTTCCTCCGCTCGGCGAGCGCACTGGCCATCTGTCTCGCCGCTATAGACCAGACGGTCGCCATGGCCAGAGGGCTCCCCGTGGGCAGCTTTTACCCCTTCGACCCGGCGACCAGACTCGACAACGACGCAGCTCGTGCGGTGATCGGCCCGCCGGCCTGGGTGTTCGACGTGCAGGGTCACCTGCTCGAGTATGACCTCGACCCCTCGACCCGTGGCAACTGGTTCTGGGGCAGCCAGTTCCCACAGGCGAGGTGTGAGGAGGAGGACGACCCGAGGGCCTGCTTCTCGACCAACCACTTCCTCGAGGAGATCTTCATCCGCTCCGACACCACGATGGTCGCCCTGTCCGGTCTCCCGATAAACCCCGAGGGGAGCCCGTTGTCCAACGAGATCATGGAGGAGACACGTCAACTCGTGATCGCCCTGTCCGGCGACGAGAGGGTGGTCGTCAACGCTCTGGCGCTTCCCCAGACGGCGCCCATCCAGTCGGTGCTCGACGAGATGGAGAGGACTGTTGCGGAGCACAGGGTGGCCGGGTGGAAGACGTTCACCCACTTTCCCTCGGGCATGGGCTGGTGGCTAGACGATCACGATCCGGGTCGAGCCATCGTGGGTGACCTGTTCCTCGACCATCTGGTGCGGATCGGCACCCCTATCGTGTTCGTCCACAAGGGTCTCTCCAGCAACACCAGATACGGCTCACCGGCGGACATCGGCCCGGCGGCGGCGGCACATCCCGACGTCTCGTTCGTCGTCTACCACTCCGGGTTCGAGGTGGCCCTGACAGAAGGCCCCTACACGGAGAACACCGCCAATCGAGGTGTCAACCGTCTCGTCACCACGTTGCGGGGCTCGGGCATCGGACCCGGCGAGAATGTCTACGCCGAGCTGGGCTCGACCTGGTGGCATCTCCTCCGCCGACCCGACGAGGCCGCCCATGTGGTAGGCAAGCTCCTGCTCGCCGTGGGGGAGGACAACATCCTCTGGGGCACGGACTCGATCTTCTACGGCTCCCCCCAGGGTCAGATCGACGCCTTCAGGGCGTTCCAGATCCCACAGGAGATGCAAACCCGCCATGGCTACCCGCCACTGACCGAGCGGGCCAAGACCAAGATCCTCGGCTACAACGCCGCCCGGCTGTATGACATCACCCCGATCACCGAGCCGGTCGGGTTCACCAGGGATGATCTCGAGACGGCCCGTGTCGAGCACCCGGTACCCACGATGACCTGGGGCCCGACCACCGTCCAGGAGGTCAGGGAGTTCCGGGCCCATCACCAGGGTTGGCCCTAATCAGCTCACGGTTTGAGCAGGTAGAACGTCGCAAACGCGTTGCTGATCGGCTCCACAGGCTCGAAGGAGGAGAATCCCGCCTCCAGGGCCATCGTCTCCGCCCGCTGCCTCCCC
Source organism: Actinomycetota bacterium (assembly GCA_022615295.1). Classification (GTDB taxonomy): domain Bacteria; phylum Actinomycetota; class Acidimicrobiia; order Spongiisociales; family ZC4RG35; genus ZC4RG35. The sequence goes on from JAKEHF010000072.1 coordinate 2,162, forward strand.
CACGCCGCTCCCAGACCGAGCCCGCCCTCGGCCAGGGACTGGGTCATGCAGTGGAGCAGGGACACCCCGTAGAGCAAGGCCCCGTGGGGGTGAAGGTTCTCGTCTAGGTTCGAGCTGGCGGCCGGCTCCATCATCAGATAGACCCCGTCGTCGGAGAGCGCCTCACGGATGCGGCGCAGCCCGGCTGGCGGGTCGACCAGGTCGTGGATGACGTCGAAACTGGTGACCAAGTCGAATGGCGGCTCGACGGGGAGCTCCTCGACGCCCGCATTCACGAAGTGGACGTTGCCGAGATGACTCGACCGCTCCCTGGCGATGGCGAGTGAGTCCTCGGACGTGTCGTACCCGTAGACGTCGCTGGCCCCGAACTCCGCAGCGATCACGGCGACGGCGGTCCCTGTCCCGCATCCCACGTCGGCGATACGGATGCCGGTGGTGAGCCGGTCCACCAGACCCTCGACCGCCGGCAGCCACCGTCTGGTGAGGAGCACCCGCTGTGATGGAGCGTTCCCCCGGTCGAGACCCCTGATCATCGGCGGGCCGAAGTCCTTGAACGCAACGCCTCCGCCCTTTCGTGTCGCCTCGGTGATGGCGTCGATTTGAACCATGCCTGCGGGGAGCATGTCGAGCCAGCCACCCATGAAATAGGGGCTCGTCTCGTCGGCGACGACCACGGCGTGCTCCGGGGGCAGAGTGAACACCCCATCGGAGTGCTCGAGGACGCCGGCGGCAGCCAGACCCGAGAGAAGCTCGGTCAGGTAGCGCCGGTCGAGACCCGTGCCCTCGGCGATCTGCTCGACGGTCCCACCTCCGTGCTCGGCCATCCAGACATTGAGACCATTCCGGTCGGCTATGGCGAGGAGGGCGATGGTCGTGGCGTCGGCGGCGAAGCGGACGAAGGTCTCGAGGAAGGCCTCGATCTTGGATCGATCCATCGCCTGATTAAACCCGATGGGCGACACGGCCGCCGACGACGGTGGCCCACGCCAGATTGGTTGCGGGACGATAGGGGACATGGTCCGGTGTCGGGGCATCGAGGACCACCAGATCACCCACCGAGCCGGGTCGGAGCACACCGTGATCGTCGAGCCCCAACGCCAGCGCACCGCCCCGGGTGGCGGCCCAGAGCGCCTGGTCGACGGTGAGGCCCATCTCGACCACGGCGAGGGAGACGACGAGCCCCATCGACTCGATGTAGGAGGTCCCCGGATTGCAGTCGGTGGCCAGGGCCACGACACACCCGGCTTCCCATAGCATCGGCCCCGGGGCCTGGGGGCCGCGCAGGGCGTACGAGGCGCCGGGGAGGAGAACCGCCACCACACCGGCGGCGGCCAGGGCGGCGGCGTCCTCCGCCGTGGCATGGTCGAGATGATCTGCCGAGACGGCCCCGATCTCGGCAGCCAGCGCAGCCCCACCACTGTGGGAGAGCTGTTCGGCGTGGACTCTGGCCGCCATGCCCAAACCAGCCGCGGTGATGAGGATTCTCCGGGCCTCGTCGACCGTGAAGGCGCCGTCGTCTACGAAGACATCGCAGTAGTCGGCCACCCCTCGCACCGCGGGAAGCATCTCGTCGGTGACCAGGTCCACGTAGCGGTGGCGGTCGCGCCCATGAGGCGTGGTGTGGGCTCCCAGGAAGGTTGTGCGGACCGTGATCCCGAGTTCTTCGCCGACACGTCTGGCCACCCTGAGGAGACGAATCTCGGTATCGACGTCGAGCCCATAGCCCGATTTGATCTCGAGGCTCGTAGTCCCGGCGGCGATCATCCGAGCCACTCTCCCCGAGGCCAGCTCGAACAGCTCCTCCTCGCCGGTCGCCCGGGTCGCCTCGACAGTAGCCATGATCCCCCCACCACCGGCGGCGATCGACTGGTAGGTCTCACCCGCCAACCTCCTGCTGAACTCCCCGGCTCGGTCGCCCGCGAAGACGAGGTGGGTGTGGGCGTCGACAAACCCGGGGATCACCGCCCGCCCACCACAGTCCACGAACTCCAGGTCGCTCCTCTCCGGGGCTCCGACGGCGGGGCCGGCGTAGACCACGACGCCGTCGTCGATGATTACCGCCGCGTCGGTCACCGGCTCGCCGTCGTTGGTGGTGAGATGCCCTATCCCGGTGAGGTAGAGACCGCTCATCCCCCGGCGATGGTCCCCTCACCGATGAGCCGGGCCACCGTCTCGATCTCGTCACCGAGGGCCCTGTCCACGGTGAGCGGGGGCACGTGACGCCGTACGATGTCGACGACCCTCCCCGTGCCTTTCGCCGGTCGTAGTGGCGCCCGGTGCTCGATAGCTTGAACGGCGCACAACAGCTCGACGGCGATCACCCGACGCACGTTCTCGATGACCTCGAGGAGCTTCTTGCCCGCACCCCACCCCATGGATACGTGGTCTTCCTGGCTTCCCGAGGTCGGCACCGAGTCGACGGAGGCGGGATGGGAGAGGACGCGGTTCTCCGCGACCAGGGCCGCCTGGAGGTATTGGGTGATCATGTAACCGGAGTTGACACCCGGGTCCGGGGAGAGGAACGGGGGGAGTCCTTGGGATCGGGTCGGATCGAGGAGCCGGTCGGTCCTTCGTTCTGAGATCGAGCCGAGCTCGGCGACGGCGATGGTGGCGAAGTCGAGGGCGAACGCCAAGGGCTGGCCGTGAAAGTTCCCCGCCGACACCACCTCACCGGTCTCGGGAAAGACGATGGGGTTGTCGACCACCGACGCCATCTCCCTGGTGAGCACGGCCTCGAGGTGGTCCAGGGTGTCAGTAACCGCACCGTGGACCTGGGGGGCGCAACGCAGGGAGTAGGCGTCTTGCACGGCATGATCGAAGTCGTCGGCATGGCTGGAGACGATGGGGGAGCCTTCGAGCAGCGCGGCGATCCGCTCGGCCGACGTCCTCTGGCCCGGGTGAGGCCTGAGGAGGTGCACCTCGGGAAGAAAGGGCCGGACACTTCCCAGCAACGCCTCGACGGCGAGTGCGGCCGCGGTGTCGGCAGCGGCGACGAGGGTCCGGGCCCTGTCGAGGGCGATGACCCCCATCGCGGTCATGCCCTCGGTGCCGTTGAGAAGCGAGAGGCCCTCCTTGGTGAGTAGCCGGATCGGCTCGAGACCCGATGCTGTCGTCTCCATGATCACGCCATCGAGACGAACCTTGCCCTCACCGATCAGGGGGAGGGCAAGATGGGCGAAGGGAGCCAGGTCTCCCGAGGCGCCGACCGACCCCTGGGACGGGATCACGGGGATGATGTCGAGATCGAGCATCTCGAGGAGACGCTCGACGATGAGGGGTCTGACACCTGAGTGGCCCTGGGCCAGGGTCCTCGCCCGGAGGAGGATCATCGCCCTGACCACCTCGTCGGGGAGGGGCTCGCCGACACCGCTGGCGTGGGACCGAACCAGGTTGACCTGGAGGATCTCGGTCTGGTCCCGCCCGATGTGGGTCCCGGCGAGGGCCCCGAAACCCGTGGTGATCCCGTAGACGACGCGTCCCGACTCGACTGCGTCCTCGACCACGGCGCGCGCCGGACCCATCTTCTGGTCGAGATCCGGGGCCGGCACTGCCCTGGCCCGCCGATATGCGACGTCGACGACCTGGCTCGGAGTCAGCGGACCTCCGTCGACAACCACCGTGTCCACCATGGTGACGCTAGCCACGGGGCCGCCACCCCTGTGCTTACCTCAGGTAGTACGGCCCCCAAACGGGTACCTAACTCTCTCGAGAAGCGTGAAATCGACCGGCTCGGGGCGGTGTTGCCAGATGGGTGACCGACCTCACTCCGCTACTCGACGACCCCGAGACATCGTTCGCTGTCATCGGGGCCACCGATACACCGGGCAAGTACGGGGGCATCATCTATCGGGACCTACGTCACAAGGGGCGAAAGGTGTATGCGGTGAATCCGGGACGGAGCGACGTGGCCGGTGACCGATGCTGGCCTCGGGTGACCGATCTGCCCGACAAGCCGACGATGGCGGTGCTCGTCGTACCCGCCGAGGTTGGGCTCGGGGTGGTTGCCGATTGCGCCGAGGCAGGGATAGAGAACGTGTGGGTCCAGCCGGGGGCCTTCTCCCCGGCGTTGGGCGACACCCTGGACGCCGGTGGCTTCGATTGGCTCGCCCACGCGTGTGTCATGGTCGAGACACGTGTCTCGTGACCTTCTTGAGAGAGTTAAGTACCCCAGAGGGGGCCGTACTACCTGAGGTAAGCGGTCAGAGGTGGCCGCGAAACAGTTCCCTGGCGATGATGTTGCGTTGGATCTCGGAGGTGCCTTCGTAGATGCGGGGGGCGCGCACCTCGGTGTAGAGGTGGGCCAGGGTGGAGTCGGACTCGAGACCTCTAGCCCCCAGGACCTGGATCGCGACGTCGACGGCCCTCTGCGCAGTCTCGGTTGCCGCCAGCTTGGCCATCGCGGATCGTCCCGTCAGGGTCTCCCGTTCCCCACGGTCATAGGCGGCGGCCGCGTTGTAGACGAGATGGGTCGCCGCCTCGATGCCGACACGGACGTCGGCGAGCTGATGGGCAACCCCCTGGAACTCTGACAAAGGTGAGCCGAAGGCCTCCCTGGTCTGGGCGTGCTCGACCGCGATCCGCAGGGCGGTCTCCGCCATGCCCAGGGCGAAAGCTCCGACACTCGGCCGGAACAGGTCGAGGGTGGTCATCGCCACCCCGAAGCCGTGGTCGGGCTCACCGAGGATGTTCTCGGCGGGAACCGACACCCCGTCGAAGATCCACTCCCCGATCGGGTGGTTTGAGATCATCTCGACCGTGCGGCCGGTGACACCGGGGAGATCGGTGGGCACAACGAAGGCGGTCACCCCGCGGGCACCGACCTCGGGCGTGGTGCGGGCGAACACCGTGGCAACGTCGGCCTCGGGAGCATTTGAGATGTAGGTCTTGGTCCCGGTGAGACGGAAGGTCCCACCGTCCCTCTCCGCCGCCATTGAGAGGCTCCCGGCATCGGAACCGGCGCCAGGCTCGGTGAGGGCGAAGGCCATCACCAGCTCGCCGGTGCGAGCCCCGGGCAACCAGCGCTCCTTGACCGAGTCCGACCCGAAGAGATGGATGGGCACCCCACCCAGACCCTGCACGGCGAAGGCCGTCTCGGCCTCGGTGCAGCTCCTTGCCAGACCCTGTCTCACCTGGCAGAGCATGGTGGCGGTGACCCCTCCCTCACCGAAGAGCCGGCTGAAGAGACCGGCGCCCCCCAGGGCGACGACCAGGTCCCGGTTGACATGACCCGGCTTGCCGAGCTCCGCCACCGGGACCAACTCCGATCCCAGCCGCTCCATCTCCTCGACGAGACCGGTCATCGAGCCAAGTTACCCATATCGACGACGAGCGCACCGGTCGAGGGTCGCCCTCAGCCTCTACATCCTGGCCTTCTGGTCGGTCGACCTCACCGACACGGTGAGCATCCAGCGACCCATCGGCGGGATTCTCGCCTTCCTCGCCATGGTGTGGGTTTTCGTCTGGGCGGTCAGGGCCCGGGCCGGCAAGGGCTACGACGTGGCACAGCTCGGTGTCGTCCTCTCCCTCGCCTTCCTGGTGATCGGGGCGGTGCTCGGGGTCCTCCTCGGGCTTCAACTCGCCGAGGTCGAGATCGTGGCCCCGGAGAATACGAACCGTCTCGCCGAGTCCCATCCCGGCGCTTGTGGTCGGTGTGATCGGGTTCGTGGTTGGTCTCGTCCTCGAGAACGAGGTGTTGAAAGCGAGTCTTCACCCCGATCCTCGGCGTCGCCCTGCTCTATGGGATCGCCACCTATCTGACGGGGCAGGAACGCACTGCGGCCTGAGCCGGCGGGGACGGTTACCCTCGCCGGCGAGTGAGCCCTCATCGCGCCTCAGCCGGCTTCACCGAGTCATGGGAGCACTTCGGATTCGTGGTCGACGACGGTGTGGCCACCGTCATCTTCAACCGGCCCGACCGGCTCAACGCCCTCACCTTCGAGGTCTACGCCGATCTTCGTGACTTGCTCGCCGAGATCGAGCACCGGGATGACGTGAGGGTCCTCGTGATCACCGGCGAGGGGAGAGGGTTCTGCTCTGGCGGCGACGTCGACGAGATAATCGGAGCGCTCCTCCAGTCAGGCACCAAAGGTCTTCTCGAGTTCACCAGGATGACCGGGGCGGTCGTCGAGAGGATGCGCCGCCTCCCCATTCCGATAGTCGCCGGGGTCAACGGGACCGCCGCCGGCGCCGGTGCGGTGATCGCTCTCGCCGCGGACCTCAGGATCCTCGCCGAGTCCGCCACGTTCCATTTTCTCTTCACCAAGGTCGGCCTCGCCGGGGCGGACATGGGGTCCGCGTATCTCCTCCCCAGAGTCGTCGGCCTGGGCCGGGCCACCGAGATCCTGCTCCTCGGCGACAAGGTGGAGGCGGCGGAGGCGGTGGCAATCGGTCTCGCCTCGAGGGTCGTGCCCGATGCGGTGCTACCCGAGACGACCCTGGAGCTGAGCAGAAAGCTCGCCGACGGCCCCACTCTCGCCTACTCGGCGACGAAACTCCTCCTCTCCCGCGAGCTGGACATGGATCTGAGCTCGGCGATCGAGCTGGAGGCGTTCACCCAGGCCCTCCTCATGACCTCTGACGACCACGCCGAGTTCTACGCGGCCTTCACCCGGAAACGACCCCCGCAGTGGAGGGGCCGATGAGCCGCCACAGTCTCTTCGACCCCGAAGGGCTCCCCCCGGCGACCGGGTTCTCTTACGGGGCCCTGTCAACCGGCGGCCGTCTGCTCCATATCGCCGGGATGACCGGTCTCGCCTCTGACGGGTCCCTCGCCGAGACGATCGTCGAGCAGTTCACAGTGGCCAGCCGGGGTGTCGCCAGGGTCATCACCGAGGCGGGCGGTGCGCCGGGAGACCTGGTTTCCCTCACGATCTACACCACAGACGTCGACCTCTATGTCGCCAGTCTGGAGCCGATCGGCGTGGCCTATCGGGAGGTGTTCGGGAGGCACTTCCCACCGATGGCCCTCATAGGTGTCGCCCGTCTCTTCGACCCGAGGGCGCTCGTCGAGCTGGTGGGTGTCGCCGTTGTCCCGGATCAGGTATAGGACCTGACCACCGGACCTCAGTCGTCGAGGATGACGACGGTTTCCTCGTAGCGTCTCACCCTGCCTGCCCGGGAGCGGGCGAGTATCAGGGCGTCGAGAGCCTGCTGCTTTGTCTCCAGGCTCGACCTCGATCTCAGCATGGTCAGGTCGGCATCGAGCCGAAGCACCCTCTCGGGGACCAGGAACCTGGTGATCCCGGCGGGGAGGAGGTCCCGGCTGAGCGCCGCCTTCATCACATGCTCCACCTGGAGACGAGGGAACTCGACGATCGCCGACCAGTCGGGAAAGCGGGTGGTCACCACATCGGGGTCGGGATCGATGATCCGGCTCACCCGCCATCTGCCGATATACCCGTCGACCAGGGTGGAGAGGACCGTGTTGGGGCTGAGACCCTCACCCAGGACGGTCACCGGGGTGCCTGCGGCGGGGTTCACCCTTGGCGTGTCGTCGCCATGGGTGAGGATCAGGCCGGGCCGGGTGGCGATGCGGTCCATGACCGTGGTGGGGCGCCCGCCCCTCACCACGTGGTGCCATGTCTCCAGGGTCACCGCAGCGCCGTCGACGACCTGCACCACGGCATGTCTGACGCCGAGACGTCGCAGCGCCTCGGTGCGGGTGGCCCCGTCGAGCACCACGAGGGCATCGTCCTCGGTCTCCACACAGATCACCGGGTTGCGCTGGGTGCCCTCGGCTTCGATACGGTCGGCGAGCCGCTCCACGCTCAGCGGGTCGTACTCCTCGTGGGGGAGGATCCTCTCCAATAGGACGACATGGAGCGGGGGGACCAGGGACATCGGCCCATTATCGACGTTCGTGGCGGAGTTATCCACAGCACAGCCCTGACCTGGGGCGTCGCCTGTGACGTCGGCTCTCAGACGACGGCGCCGAGCACGTCGAGAAGACGGTCGACGTCATCGGAGTCGTGATAGATGCCGAATCCGATGCGAAGCCGGTCCCGACGGTGGTCGGTGATCACCCCGGCGTCGTGCAGGCTCTGGTAGATCCTCGGCGCGTCGGGGGTCTCAAAGGTGAGGAAGTTCCCGCGGCGAAGCGGTTGGGGCGGGTGGAGGACGCCCGGAGCGACATCCGAGTCGAGAAACCGGTGCTGCAGGTCTTTGACGTGATCGCTGATTACTTGTGGCGTAATTCCTTGCGACTCCAGCCAGGAGAGCACCGCCTCCATCCGGTACAGACCCGTGGGGTCGAAGGTGGCGCCGGCGAATCGAGACCCGTCCCCGGCGTAGACGACGCTGTCACCGACCCCGGTCTCGAGCTGTCCGAAACCGGCGTACCACCCGGTATCGACCGGGCGTGGCCCGTAGCCGGCGGGGCAGTGCATGAAGCAGACTCCCTCCCCACTCATGGCGTACTTGTAGCCACCGGCGATGAAGAAGACCCGGTCCTGGATCGCTCCCAAGTCGACGGGCATGGCCATGAACGCGTGGTATCCGTCGAGGACCACCAGACTCGTCTGCTCGGAGACCGCCGATACCAGACGGTCCACCGCGTCGACGACGTATCCCGAGTCGTAGAAGACCGTGCTCAGGTAGACGAGGTCGTGGACCCCGGCACGCAACTCCTTGGTGAACCTCTCGACGAAGCTGTCGTAGGGCATGGTGGGCACCCGGTCGACGATCGCCAGACCCTCCTCCTCCCATCGCCGTGACTGGCGTGTGAACGAGTGAAACTCAGCGTCGGTACTGAGCACACGCACCGGTGGCTCGATGCAGGAGAACAATCTCACTAGGAGCTCGTGTGTGTTTGGGGCAAAGACCAGGGTGTCGGTGCCCTCGATGCCGAGGAGGTCCCCAATCCGCCTCCGCAGCGAGGGCATCAGCCGGCCAAAGACGACTTCCCACTTGTCGTCCATGAGCTCAGCCGCATCCAGCCACGCCTGCTGGTGCGCCTCGTAGCTGACGTCGGGCCAGGGGTGGTGGGAGTGGGCGGCGAAGTGGAGCCGGTCCGGTCGGGAACCGAGGAACCGACTGAATCCCCGCTTCATCCCTGGTATCTGAAACGCATCGACTCGACGATCGACTCGGGCAGCTCGGGACGATCGGCGCGGGGGACGAGGAAGGTCGAGAGGTTGTAGAGGTCGCCGAAGATCCGGCTCCGCTCCGCCGACCGCTCGAGATACTTGGCGCCGGCCGACCCACCGGTGCCTATACGACGTCCGATCATGCGCAGGGCCATCTGAGCGTGGCGATAACGCCAGGTGGTGAAACCCTCGTCGATGTCCATGAGGAGCTCGAGCAGATGGAACGGCTCCTGGAGGGCCGGCTCGTCCCGATACAGCGTTATGAAGAGGGCCGCCTGAAAGGCGCGATGGCTCATCCGGAGACGCCCGGAGTCGACCTCGAGTCGGTGTCGCTCGGAGTCGAAGATCGCCTCGTATTGCCTGATCACCGACTCGAAATCCTCGAGCTGGGCCTCCCGCTCCGTCTCGGTGAGCAGGGGGTTGGCACGGACCACCTCACGGTCGGCGGCGATCCTCCGGTGCACCGCCTCCCTGTAGGAGGACCAGAAGTCGAAGTCACCCTGATCGAGAAATGGGGTCCGCTCCAGCCAGCCCTCCACCAGCTCGAAGAGGGAGGGCTCCTGCTCGACCGTCTCGACGGCGGAGCGGTCCTCGTCGCTGAATCGCTCGGTGTAGACCGCCCCGGCCAGCTTGAGACGGTCGGAGCGACGCAGACCCAGCTTGTTCTCCACGATGCGGAACTGAGCGGATTGGAACCCGGAGGCGGGGAACAGGTAGTCCCTGAAGTCGAGGAAGTCGAGCGGGGTCATCGTCTCCAACACCGCCACCTGGTCGATGAGGATGGTCTGGATCTCGGCGATACGACGTAGACGGTTGATCACGGTCCTCGTGTCCCGTTCGTCGAGGGTAGGTTTGGAGAACAGCTCGAGGATCGAGTCGAGCTCCCAGATCACCTGCTTGAACCAGAGCTCATAGGCCTGATGGACGACGATGAACAGCATCTCGTCGTGGACCGGGGTCCCGTGACGGGCGCTCTCCAGATGCTGGGTGTCGAGTAGCGTGTCGAGCCTGAGATAGTCGGCGTAGTAGAGGGGGGCCGTCATCGGGGTGAAAGCTAGCCATCACGGGATTGCGGCTCTACCCCGCACCA
>JAKEHF010000073.1 GCA_022615295.1 Actinomycetota bacterium
GTTGTCCGGCGCCGGATTGTGCGACGCGGAGACGATGGCGCCCATCGTGGCCGAGGACGTCTCGGTGAGATGGCTTATTGCCCCGCTGGGGAGCACCCCGACGTCGACGGTGTCGATCCCCGCGGCGTGGAAGCCGGCCTGGAGGGCCAAGGACAACATGGAACCGGAGCGACGGGTGTCACGTCCGACGACCACCGGCCCGGAGCGCAGATAGCTGCCCGCGGCCCGGCCGATGGCGAGGGCCAGCTCGGGGGTGAGCTCGGACCCGGCGACCCCCCTGACGCCGTCGGTGCCGAATATCGGCTTCCCATCGTCGAGGAGACGACGGAGGTCGGACATCTACCGTTTGGTGTACTGGGTGGCGCGGCGGGCCTTGCGCAGCCCGTACTTCTTGCTCTCCACGACTCTCGAGTCGCGGGTGAGCATGCCCGCCTTCTTCAAAACGGGCCGCAGGTCGGCGTCCAGTGAGACCAGGGCCCGGGATATCCCCAGCCTGAGGGCGTCGGCCTGGCCGGTGGACCCTCCGCCCTCGAGGGTGGCATCGATGTCGTAACGACCCTGGGTCTGGGTGAGGGTAAAGGGCTCCATGACCCTCATCCGGGTGGCCATGGTCGGGAAGTAGACCTCGAGGGCGCGCCCATTGAGGATGACCTGACCAGATCCATCGCGGAGACGCACTCGCGCCACCGACTCCTTGCGTCGACCCGTCGCTTGGACGAGGGGCTTGGCCATCAGACTTCTACCTTCCTGATGTCGAGTGCCAATGGCACCGGTTTCTGGGCGTGATGGGGGTGGTCGGGGCCGGGATACACCTTGAGCTTTCTCAGCATTTGCCGCCCCAGTCTGTTCTTGGGGAGCATCCCCCGCACCGCCCGCTCGATGACCGCCTCGGGACGCCGCTCGAGAAGACCCTCGAATGTCTCCGCCCGGATCCCTCCGGGGTACCCGGAGTGGCGATAGTAGATCTTGCTCTGGCTCTTTCCCGAGGTAACGGCCACCTTCCCAGCGTTGACCACGACCACGAAATCGCCTGTGTCGACATGTGGAGCGAAGATCGGCTTGTGCTTTCCCCTCAGGATCCTGGCAACTTCCGACGCGAGACGACCTAGCGGCATCTCGGTGGCATCCACCAGATGCCAGACACGGTCGATGTCGGCGGTCTTGGGGGAGAAGGTCTTGTCATTCAATGGTCGGATCCTCGCACACCAAAAGGCACGGGGTCGTTTGGGGAAACGGCTCCGCCCGGGAGCGGGTCATATGCTAAGGGCAGCGACCCGCTTAGGCCAATCCGATGACGACGATCGAGGACATAAGGGAAGCCAGGACGAGGTTCCAGGGCAGGGTGAAGATGACCCCCCTGCTCCGGTCGGACTCCTTCTCCCGGCTCACCGGTCGTGAGGTGCATCTCAAGGCGGAGTGCATGCAGCGGGCCGGCTCGTTCAAGATCAGGGGGGCTCTCAACGTTCTCACCCGTCAAGCCGGCGGTCCGGTGGTGACCGCATCGGCGGGGAACCATGCCCAGGGTGTCGCCCTTGCCGCCGCCTTCACCGGGTCGCCCTGCACGGTCTTCATGCCTCAGAACGCCGCCATACCCAAGATCAAGGCCACTCAGGACTATGGGGCCACGGTCAAGCTGAAGGGCAAGTCGCTCGCCGACGCCGTCGACGCCGCCAGACACTTCGCCGAGAACAAGGGGGCCTATTTCGTCCACCCCTACGACGACCCGGAGATCATCGCCGGGCAGGGGACATTGGGTCTCGAAGTCTGTGAGCAGCTCCCCGACGTGGGCACCGTTGTGATCCCCACCGGGGGCGGGGGGCTCCTCGCCGGGACGGCCCTCGCAGTGAAGAGCACCAGACCACAGACGAGGGTGGTGGGTGTCGAGATCGAGGCTGCCGCCGTCTACGCCGAGAGCAGGCGACGTGGCGAGCTGATCAGGGATTACCCCCGTGGACGGCCCACCGTCGCCGACGGGATCGCCGTATCGGTCCCCTCCGACCTGGTGTGGCCCATCGTCGAGGAACACGTCGACGCCCTCCTGGTGGTCAACGATGATCAGACGACCGCCGCTCTCACTCTGATCCTGGAGAGGTCGAAGCTGATGGTGGAGCCAGCCGGCGCCGTCGGTGTCGCAGCCCTCCTCGAGAAGATGATCCCCGACGACGCCCCCGACCCGGTGTGCGTCGTCCTCTCCGGTGGCAACATCGATCTCCTGTTCCTGGGCAAGGCGGTGCGTCACGGGTTGGAGGCGTCAGGCAGGTTCGCCAAACTCAAGGTGCTGGTGCCCGATCAGCCGGGCAGTCTGGCCAAGGTCCTGGGCATCGTGGCCAAGCACGGGGGGAACGTGGTCCAGGTCGATCATCACCGAGAGGGGTTCGCACTCCCCTTCGGCAAGGTGGAGATCGAGATCTCCGTCGAGACCAAGGATGCCGATCATGCCTTTCGAATCATGCGGGCTCTAGAGGCCTATCTGGTCTAACCGGACGCAGGTCGCCCGGTCAGTACCCCACCTCCCACAGGGTCAAGCCATGGGGGGGAGCAACGGTGACCACCAGGGACCGGTCCCCTGCCCCCAGCACCATGCCCGCGTCGTCCGCTGAGGCGAAGCCGCGGCCCACGTCGTAGAGATGACCCACCAGCGAGCGGACCATCTGATGACAGAAGGCGTTGGCCCTGACCCAGTAGACGAGGACCCCCTCGTCCTCGGCGATGAGCCTCGACTCCTCGACTTGCCGCACACTGGAGCCGCCACCTCGACAAAAGCTGGAGAAGTCGTGCTCGCCGAGGAACACCGCCGCGGCCAGCTCCATGGCCTCCCGGTCCAGATCTCGGCCCACATCCCAGGTGTATCCCCGGGTCAGCGGGTCGCCACCGGGACGGGTGCCGAGCCTGTATCGGTACCGGCGCCAGACCGCCGAGTGACGGGCATGGAACCCGTTGTCGACCATCGCCGCTCTCGTGACGGCGATCTCGGGGCCGAGCATCCCGTTGAGCGCCCGCAGCAACTGTTCGGTGTCCAACGTCGGTCCGGCGGCGAAGGAGACGACCTGGCCCCGTGCGTGGACCCCGGCGTCCGTCCTCCCGGCGACCGCAGTCTCCGGGCTCCCCCCGAGAACCCTGCCCAACGCCGTCTCCAGCTCGCCCTGCACCGTGCGGAGCCCCTCCTGCTTGGCGTACCCGTGAAACCCGGACCCGTCGTACCCCAGGTCGAGGCGGACGGTGGGCATCAGAACAAACCGCTGAACACCGCGAAGGGGACGCTGATCAGGGCACGAACGAGGACTGCTGCGGCGAAGCCGACGAGCACCGAGACCACCGACTTCCGCAGGTCGAGGTCGGATGCCTCCTGGGTCGCCACGACCAGGACCACCAGGTACCAGACCAACCCCACCGCCCCGACGATGGCGCCGCCGAGCTCGAGCACGAGGGGCAAGGCGGCGAGACCATGCATGGCGATCATCGTCTGGGGTCGTCTCGAGGACCCGAAAAGGCGGGTGGCGGTGATCCAGGTGGCGAAGGCGAGTATCAGCCATGAAGCCACCGAGGCGATGAGGATCTGGAGCAGATCGGTCAGGCTGAACCGGTCCAGGGCCCCGAGTCTGGCCCGCGTGCCGAGATAGGTGATGGCGCCGACTGCGGCGACGACGATCGCGCCGTCGGCGGCGGCATCGTCGTCGAAGAAGGCCTCGGTGAACGCCTTGCGATTGAGGAGTGCTGCTCGCCACGCACGGGAGATGATCTTTCCCATGGACCAAGGCTACCGGCGGCTATCGCCGCACTACGTCGGGCGGCGGCCGTCTCCAACCCGTCGATCGGGCACGACCTTCGTCAGAGTCTCAGCCTGACCCTGCGCATCGAGTGGTCGGGGGCCTTCTCGAGGATCAGACTCGCCCGCTCCCGAGTGGGGAGGATGTTTTCGACCAGGTTCGGCTCGTTCGTCCTCGCCCATATGGAGAGTGCGATGCGGACCGCCTCCTCGTCGCTGAGACCGGCGTAACGGCGGAAGAAGGCGTCGGGATCGTTGAAGGCGGTGTCCTTGAGGGTGAGGAAGCGCTCCACGTACCACCGACGTATGTCATCGAGATCGGCGTCGACATAGATCGAGAAGTCGAAGTAGTCAGAGACGAAGGCGCCGGTCCCCCCGGCCTGGAGGACGTTGAGACCCTCGAGGATGAGTATGTCGGGACGGTCGATCACCCTGGTCTCGGAGACCACGTCATACTTGACGTGCGAGTAGAGGGGAACCTCTAGTGAGGCTTCGCCGGCCTTTGCTCGTGAGACGAATTCGAGCAGGCCGGCCCGGTCGTAGCTCTCGGGGAACCCCTTGTGCTCCATGAGACCACGCTCCTCCAGGACCCGGTTGGGATGGAGGAAGCCGTCGGTGGTCACCAGCTCGACCGAGGGGTGATGGGGCCACCGCGCCAAGAGGGCCTGGAGGACGCGGGAGGTCGTCGATTTGCCTACTGCCACCGAGCCGGCCACGCCAATCATGAACGGAATAGGTCTTGGCGGCGTACCGAGAAAGGTGTCGGTCACAGTTGCCAGTTGCTGGCTGGCCCTCACGTGGAGATTGAGGAGGCGGGAGAGCGGCAGATAGGCGTCCTCCACCTGGCCCATGTCGAGGGAGACGTTGATGCCCCGCAGCTTGTCGATGTCCTCAGGGGTGAGGGTGAGCGGGGTATTCGCCCTGAGTCGGGCCCACTCGGTCAGATCGAAGTCTTGATAGGCCGGTCTGGACACCCGTTTCAGGCTACCGGCGAGCAAGAGCGATGCCATACTCCGTCCTATGACCCAGCAGTTCCCCACCGACCCCGCCCGTTATCCCGAGGCCAGCCAGGCGACCACGGCCCTGGTCCTGGGCATACTGGGTGTGGTGATGTGCCAAGTGCTCGCACCTTTGCCTGGGTGATGGGCAACAAGGAGCTGGCGGCCATAGACGCCGGGAGAAGACCGCCCGAGAACCGGGGCACCGCCAACGCCGGCAAGATCCTGGGGATCGTGGGACCGTCCTGCTCGCCCTTTCCGTCATCATCCTGATCATCGTGATCGCCGGCGCCAACTGAGTTTCCCCACAAGTCCCGCCTCAGCCGGCCGATAATCCAGCCTGATGGGCAGTTTCAGCGCGTCCCTGCGCACCATCGGCGACCGGCGCGGTTTGCCGGCGACGGTGACCATCGACAGCGGACGTATAACGATCGAAGCTGGTGATCATCCGATCGGCGACTGGTCCCTGGACGAGGTCCATCTCGAGCCCACCGGGAACGGCTATCGGATGGCAGCCGAGGGGGAGCAGATCCTCCTCGAGGTCCAAGACGCAGAGAGCTTCGAGATCGAGCTGCGCACCATCCGCAAGAGACCACGCATCAGACCGGCTCGCAAGGGCCGGGAGCGAGAGCCGTCGCGGAGCCGTGCCGAGAAACCCAAACCCGAGCCCAA
>JAKEHF010000074.1 GCA_022615295.1 Actinomycetota bacterium
CTCAGCCCTCGTGACGTGCTCGATGCGGCCAGGGTCGACGACAGCGGGCGTCCACTTTGAGACGAAGACCCAACCCCTGGATCGCTGTGCCATCGCTCGCCCTCGGCGCCCTCGCCGCGGTGCTCGGCTGGTTGATCACCGACGTCAGTTGTCGGGAGACCCGGCCCCTCACCGGATGCGTCGGGTGGAGCTGGCTGGTCGCCGCCGTCTCGTTCGTCCTCGTCTTGGTGGGAGTCGGTCTGCTCCTCGTCCTGGTCTATCGCAGCCTGACCGAGTGGCGACAAGGCCGGTGAGTCTCAGCGCATTGCGCTGATGACCAGGGCCACGTTGTGGCCACCGAACCCGAACGAGTTGGACATGGCGTGCTCGAGCGTTGCCTCCCTCGCCTCGTTGGGGACGTAGTCGAGATCGCACTCGGGGTCGGGTGTCTCGTAGTTGATCGTCGGCGGCAGGATGTGGTCACGTATGGCGAGGATCGAGAAGATCGCTTCGACTGCCCCGGCTCCTCCGAGGAGATGGCCGGTCATCGACTTCGTCGACGACACTGGGGTGGTGGCGGCCGCCTCACCCATGGCGATCTTGATGGCGGCGGTCTCGGTGGAGTCGTTGGCCGGTGTCGATGTGCCGTGGGCGTTGATGTAGCCGATCGCGTCGGGGGCGAGACCCGCGTCCTGGAGAGCGGCCACCATCGCCTTGGCCGCGCCCATGCCACCGGGTTTGGGGAGGGTTATGTGATAGGCGTCGGCAGACATCCCGTAACCGGTCACCTCGGCCAGCACCTCGGCTCCACGGGCGGCAGCATGCTCGAGACTCTCCAACACCAGCACGGCTCCGCCCTCCCCCATGACGAACCCGTCACGACCGGCGTCGAAGGGGCGGGATGCTGCGGTCGGGTCGTCGTTGCGCGTCGATAGGGCTCGCGACTGGGCGAAGGTGGCGATGCCGAAGGTTGTGATCGCCGCCTCGGCGCCACCGGCCACCATGACGTCGGCGGCCCCCCTCCTGATGATCTCGGCGGCATCACCGATTGCATTCGCCGAGGCGCTGCAGGCGGTCACCACGCATGACACGGGTCCGGTCAGGTTGTGCTCGATTGAGACCAGCCCGGCGGCCATGTTGGGGATGATCCGGGGAACCCCGGTGGGGCTGACCCGGTCCGGGCCTCGGGTCTCGAGGACCTGGATCTCTTCGATGAACGAGCCCATACCGCCGAACCCGGCGCCCACCATGACCCCGGAACGGGCCGCGGCCTCCTCGTCGGCGGCGAAGTCCAGACCGGCGTGGGTGATGGCCTGACGTGCGGCGACGATGAAGAACTCGGAGAAACGATCGAGACGACGGGCCTCTTTGGCGTCGAAATGGGCCGTGGTGTCCCAGTCGACCTCGGCGGCGATGGTGGTGCGGTAGCCGGTGGGGTCGAACAGGGTTATCCGCCCGGCCCCGGAGCGACCCTTGAGGAGGGCCTCCCAGCTCGACTCCACGTCATTGCCCAGCGGTGTCACCGCTCCGAGGCCGGTGACCACCACCCTGTGTCGTTCGAGGCTCACGCCCCGTCTGCCTCAGCCGCCCAGCTTGTCGTGGACCAGGTCGATCGCCTGGCCAACGGTCATGATCGACTCGGCCTCGTCGTCCGGGATCTTGACCTCGAACTCATCCTCGAGGGCCATCAGCAGCTCGACGACACCCAGGCTGTCCACGTCGAGATCCTCCTCGAAGTGTGCGGCGTCGTTGATCTTGGCCGCATCGAGGCCCAGCTCGGACACGAGTACGCCGACGAGCCGCTCGGCAACCTGGTTTCTCTCCATACCTTGTCTCCTTGTCTTCGTTTGACGGAACCTACAGTGCAATCCCACCGTCGACGGCAATCACCTGTCCGGTGACATAGCCCGCCGCATCAGAGGCGAGGAACTGGACCACCGCGGCCACCTCATCGGCCTCCCCGAAACGACCGAGCATGATCGACCCCAGTACTGCGGTCTTCACTTGATCGGTGAGCACGTCCGTGAGGTCGGTGGCGACGTAGCCGGGAGCCACGACGTTGGCAGTGATCCCCCGCGACCCGACCTCCTTGGCCACCGACTTGGTCAACCCGATGAGCCCTGCCTTGGAGGCGGCGTAGTTGGCCTGACCGGCGTTGCCGCTGATCCCGGCGACGGAGGCTATGGAGATGACCCTCCCCCAGCGGAGACGGAGCATCCCCCGCAACGCCGCCTTGGTGCACAGAAAGGCCGATCTCAGGTTGGTGGCTATCACCATGTCGAAATCGGAGACCGGCATGCGGAGGATCAGGTGGTCCCGGGTTATCCCGGCGTTGTTGACCAGGATGGCCACCGGGCCCAGCCGATCCTCGATCTCGGCGAAGATCGCAGCCACGTCGTCCGGGTCGGATACGTCGCCGCCGACGGCGATCGCCTCACCACCGTCCGAGACGATCTTGGCGACCACCTCCTCGGCGGCATCCCGCCGCTGTGCGTAGTTCACGGCCACCCGGTGCCCCGACCCGGCGAGACGGAGGGCCATCGCCCTTCCGAGGCCACGTGACCCCCCGGTGACCAGGGCGACACGCCCCTCGACCTCTGCGGTCACGTCAGCTTCTCCGGCAACCCGAAGAATTCGAAGTTCGGCTTGAGCAGCTCCATGGTGTCCCGGTCGGGTGGTGGCAGCTCGACGTCGGAGACACCCAACGGCTCGACACGGTCACCCCAGCGGTAAACCAACGACCCCCAGGTGAGACCACCGCCAAAGGCAGTCATCACCACGATGTCGCCCGGCTGTATCCGCCCCTCCTCCAAAGCCTCGGTCAGAGCAACCGGAATGGTGGCCGCCGAGGTGTTCCCATAGGACGCGATGTTGACGTAGACCTTGGACTCGTCGATCCCGAGACGTCTCGCCGTGGCATCGATTATGCGGATGTTGGCCTGATGTGGGATGAGGAGGTCGACCTCCTCGAGGGAGACACCGGCCCGTTGCAGCGCCAGGACCGCCGACTCACCCATCTTGGTGACGGCCCTCCGGAACACCTCCTGACCCTCCATGGTGATCCCCGACGTGGAGGGGTCGATAGGGCCCCGGTCCCCCTGGGTCCCGTCGACCGGAACCTCGAGGATGTGACCCACCGAGCCATCCATCCCGAGATCGGAGGCGAGGACACCGTCCGTTCCCTCGCCGGCTTCGAGCACAACCGCCCCGGCGCCATCGCCAAACAGGACGCATGTGGTCCTGTCGGTGAAGTCGGTCAGATGGTGCAGCTTCTCGGCGCCTGCCACCAGCACCACCCTGTTGGTGCCGCCCCGGATCATGTTTGTCCCCACCACCAGCCCGTAGACGAAGCCCGAGCAGGCGGCATTGAGGTCCATCGCCGCCGCATTCGGAGCCCCCAGGAGCTTCTGGACCACGCTTGCGGTCGAGGGGATGACGGAATCGCCGGAACAGGTGGCCACGAGGAGGAGATCGACCTCGTCGGGGGTCCTCCCCGCCGCGGCAAGGGCCCGATGACAAGCCACCGCCGCCAGCTCGGAGGTCTCCACATGGCTTATCCGACGCTCCTTGATACCGGTTCTCGTCGTGATCCACTCGTCGGAGGTGTCGACCAGCTGCTCCAGGTCGTGGTTCGACAGGACACTCGGGGGCATGCACTTCCCCCAACCGGTGATCTGGGCGGTCAACATCTCGGGTATCTCACATGGTACCGAGCGCTTCCAGGGCAGGTGGGGCGTCCGCCAGGTCGGAGATGACGAGGACCCTGGCGCCGGGGATCGTCTTTCTCGCCATGCCCGCCGTGACGTCGCCCGGGCCGAGATGGATGAAGGTGTCGACACCGGCTCCCGCCATGTCACTGAGACATGCCGAGAAGAGGACCGGTGAGACGATCTGGGCGACCAGAGTCTCGACGAGCCGGGATCGGTCGTGTGGTCTCGCCGTGGTGTTCGACCACACCGCGAAGCGAGGCTCGGCGAAGACCACACCGGCCAATGCGTTCCCCAGGTCCGCAGCCGCCGGAGCCATGAACGAGGAGTGGAACCCACCGGCCACATTGAGGGGAATGACACGGCGCACCCCAAATGTCGGGCCCTGCTCGGCCAGCCATTCCAGATCTTCTCTGGAACCGGCGACGACCACCTGACCAGGAGCGTTGAGGTTGGCCACCTGGAGCCGCCCCCCCACCTGGCGGCGGGCAAGCGCCACCGTCTCGGCGGTGTCGGGATCGGCCCCCATCAGGGCCGCCATCCCCGATGGCTCCCGGTCGGCGGCCGCAGCCATGGCCCTCCCCCGCGCCGCCACGAGTGCCAGTCCTTCGAGATAGGAGACAACCCCGGAAGCGGCCAGGGCGGTGTACTCGCCGAGCGAGTGACCGGCGGCGCCGACCGGTTGGAGACGGTCGGACAAGGTCTCCCACAGGGCATATGAGAGGGCGTAGAGGGCGGGCTGGGCGTGCTCGGTCCTGGTGAGGGTCTCCTCGGGCCCGTCGAGACACAACGACCGCAGGGACCACCCCAGCACGTCGTCGGCTTCGCCCCCCAGGAGGTCGGGTCTCCTCTCGAACAGATCGGCGCCCATCCCGACGTGCTGGCTCCCCTGACCGGGAAAGAGCAGCGCCATGCCGGTCACGGGCGCCTCCACGGATGGTCACCAAACCTCACCATGGTCTCCGACCAGACCCGGGACACATCGGTTACGAGAGGGCGGCCACGAGCCGGTCCACGTCGGCGGCGTCCACGTCGCGATGGGTGACCAGGCGCCACGAGCCTCCGAAAGGCGGATTGACCCTGATGCCGGCGGCCACCAGACGCTGCGACACCTCCTCCCAGGACACGCCGAGACCGTCGAAGTCGAGACGCACCATGTTGGTCTCGACGAGGCCCACCGACCCCGGATAGATCCCGCCGAGGGCGGAAGCCAGCTTCTGGGCGAGGATGTGGTCCTCGATCAACCGGTCACGCTCGGCAAGCGCCACACGGGCGGCGGCGGCTACGACACCGACCTGACGCATCCCACCACCGAGACGCTTCCTCAGATAGCGGATCTCCGACATCATGTCGCCGGGCCCACAGACCACTGATCCGAGGGGAGCCCCCAGACCCTTGGAGAAGCAGAACTGGATGGTGTCGGCGGTGGAAGCCCATCTCGCCGCGTCGATCCCGGTAGCCGCCACGGCATTGAAGATGCGCGCCCCGTCGATGTGGATGGACAGACCGTGCTCCCGCGCCCGCTGTGACGTCGTCTCCATGACCTCGATGGGGATGACCCGCCCTCCGGCCAGGTTGTGGGTGTTCTCCCAGACCATCAGGCTGATCCTGGGGAAGAAGCCAGCCATCCTCATCGCCTCGTCGACGTCCGCCGGGCTGATGCGCCCACCCTCGCCGGCCACGGTCCGGAAACCAACCCCCGACAGCGCCTGAGGCGCTCCAGCCTCGATGGAGCGGACATGACTCGCCTCATGGGCGAGCACCTCCTCCCCGGGGTTGGTGTGGAACATGATGGAGAGCTGGTTGCCCATGGTCCCCGTGGGAACGAACACCGCCGCCTCCTTCCCGGTCACGGACGCAGACTCCTCCTCGAGGAGGTTGACGGTGGGGTCGTCGTGATACACGTCATCGCCGACAACGGCGTTGGCCATCGCTTCGATCATCCGGGGCGTCGGCCGGGTCACCGTGTCTGAGCGAAAGTCGGCGATACCGTCGGGAAAGGCCACGAGCCAAGGTTACCGGCGCGTTTCGCGGCCGAGACCCGGAAGCCGCAGCGCCGGGCTCAGCCGCTGAGCCGGTCGAGCATCGAACCGAGACGTTTGGGGACCAGCGACCGGGAGACGCCCACGATCTCGGTGACCAGCTCGAGGATGTCGCCCGGTCCGTCCCAGTGCTCGGCGACCACGTCGGGACCGGCGCGGGCGATCAGTGCGTCGAGAGCGAACATCACGATGAGCACGTCGTCGGCCCATCCCAGCACCGGGACGACCTCGGGGATGATGTCGATCGGAGAGAGCGTGTAAGCCGCGGCCAGACCCAATGTGATCTTGGCCCTCCGCGGCACCCGGGAGTCGGTGAGCAACCGAAGCACCAGCTTTACGAGGTTGGGGAGGAGGAGAGCGGCGTCGGCGAGGATACGTCACGTC
>JAKEHF010000075.1 GCA_022615295.1 Actinomycetota bacterium
GCGCGACCATGGCTATCTGGTGGTGATGGTCAACTCCAACCCGGTGACCGTCTCCACCGACTACGACACGAGCGACCGTCTGTATCTCGAGCCGTTGACCGCGGAGCGACTGGTGGACATCTGCCGCATCGAGCGCCCAATGGGGGTGGTCGTCACCCTTGGCGGGCAGACACCCCTCACACTGGCCGGAGCCGTCGTCGACAGCGGGTTCTCCCTGCTTGGAGTCGACATGGAGACCATCGAGGTCTGCGAAGACCGGGAGTCCTTCGCCGCTCTCCTCGACGCCATCGAGGTCGCCGCCCCGGTCTGGGGCAGGGCTGCCAACACGGAGCAGGCGAGGGTGGTTGCCGCCGGGATCGGCTATCCGGTGATGCTCCGACCCGACTACGTGCTTGGTGGGGCCGGGATGCGGGTGGCGGCCGGCCCCGAGGAGGTGGTGTTGGATGGCCCGGTTCTCGTCGACCGTTATCTCCAGGGCGCCATCGAGCTCGATGTGGAGATCCTCGTCGACGGTGACGGCGCCTGGGTCGGGGGGATCCTCGAGCATGTCGAAGAGGCCGGGGTCCACTCGGGCGACTCGGCGTGTGTCGTCCCCGCCCCCAGCGTCACCCCGGAAATCGAGGAGCGGATTCGGGATATAGCCACTCGCATCGGCGCTCGTCTCGGGGTCCGCGGGCTTCTCAACCTGCAGATGGCTCTGCTTGGCGACGATCTCTACGTCCTCGAGGCCAATCCCCGCGCCAGCAGGACCCTCCCGTTCCTGGCCAAGGCCACCGGTCTCCCTCTGATCGCATGGGCCACCCGTCTCATGCTCGGGGAGAGGCTCGCAGATCTGGGTCTCCCCGACCGAGCCACCCCCACCAGGTGCTGGGCCAAAGAGCCGGTCTTCCCCACCGACCGTTACCCGGGGTCGGACAGGCGTGGCCCCGAGATGCGATCGATCGGTGAGGTCATGGCGGCGGGCGATACCGTCGCCGAGGCCTACTCCAGGGCTCTCAGGGCTGCGGGACGGTCGAGACTCCCCGGCGCCGTCGGGGCCACCCTCCAGACGTTGGGGAGGACGGCGTGACGGTCCACGTCGGCATACTCGGAGCCTCCGGCTACGTCGGAGCCGAGCTTCTCCGGCTCTGCGCCGGTCATCCCGACCTCGAGGCCGTCTACGCCGCGGCCTCGAGCCGGGTCGGAGTCCCGGTCGGTCAGATCCACCCCCATCTGGCGCCGGCCTACCCGGACCTGGTATTCGGCTCGATCGACGACCTTCCCCCTGGTCTCGACCTGGTGTTCCTCGCCCTCCCCCACGGCGGCTCCCAGGATGTCGTGCCCTCAATGGACGCCGGAGTCGTCGTTGATCTCGGGGCCGACTTCAGGTTCGCCGACGCTTCGGTGTACGAGACCTGGTACCCCGGTCCCCACCGCGCCCCCCACCTGCTCGACAACTTCGTCTTCGGCCTTGTCGAGCTCTTTCGTGACCAGCTCATCGACGCGACAGCAATCTCGGTGCCGGGGTGTTACGTGACCGCGGCCGCCCTCACCATCGCCCCACTCCTCAAGGAGGGACTCGCCTCCCCCCAGGGCATCGTCGTCGACGCCTACAGCGGCGTCACCGGTGCCGGTGGGGAGCCAAAGACAGAGACCATGTTCGCCACGGTCGCCGAGAGCCTCACCGCCTATGGTCTCCTCGACCATCGTCACACCCCCGAGATGGAAGCGGCCCTCACCGCCTACGTCGGGGAGCCGGTGAGTCTGCTGTTCACCCCGCACTTGGCGCCGACCAACCGGGGGATTCTGGCCACCTGCTATCTCAGACCCGTCGGCGACCACCCCACCGAGGAGCTTCTCGAGGTCATGGCCGGCGCCTACAAGACCGAGCCCTTCATCGAGGTGAGCGAGCGCATCCCGGCAACCAAGGCAACCCTGGGCTCCAACTCGGTGCACATGACCGTCCGCCGCGATCTGAGAACGGGATGGATCATGGCCCTCGGTGCCCTCGACAACCTGATGAAGGGCGCCGCCGGTCAGGCCGTGCAATGCGCCAACCTGGCGCTTGGGCTGGCCGAGACCGCCGGGCTCACCGTCACCGGGGTATACCCGTGACATCCCAGGACACCACTGCCGCCGTTCTCCGGGCCGAGGTCCTCACCGAGGCGGTCAAGTACGTCGAGAGATTCACCGGCCAGCTGGTGGTGGTCAAGATCGGCGGCGCCACGCTGACCGACCCTGTGACCGCGGACGAGCTCCTTTCCGACATCGCCATGATCCACTCCCTTGGGATGAAGCCCGTCGTGGTGCATGGCGGTGGGCCTCAGATCACCGAGTGGACCGAGAGACTCGGCCTCGAGGCGGTCTTCAGCAACGGGCACCGGGTCACCGACGCCGCCACCCTCGAGCTGGTCCGGATGGTCCTCGTCGGCAAGATCAATCGGGACATCGTCGCCGGCATCGGCCGTCACGGCGCGGTAGCCCTCGGCCTGTCCGGCGAGGACGGAGGTCTGCTCAGGGTGGTGCCGAGAAACCCCGATCTCGGCTATGTGGGGGACGTGACGGAGGTCAACTCTTCGCTGATCCAGCGGCTCCTTGACGAGGACCTGGTTCCGGTGATCGCCACGATAGGTGTCGACGGCTCGGGCCAGCCTCACAACGTGAACGCCGACCTGGGCGGGGCAGCGGTCGCCGTGGCCCTTGGCGCCCAGAAGCTGATCTACATGACGGACGTCGACGGCCTCCTCGGCGACGCCGGCGATCCTTCATCGCTCATCAGCGAGATCGGGATCCCCGGCCTGAAGAGCCTCCTCGAGATGGGCGCCGTTACCGAGGGCATGATCCCCAAGGTCGAGGGGTGCATGGCGGCGATCGCCGGCGGTGTCCGCTCAGCCCACATCCTCAACGGGGGGATGAGGCATGCCTTGCTTGTCGAGCTGCTCAGTGACAAGGGCGTCGGGACGATGGTCCTCCGGGAGGCCACCACGTGAGCCTCTCCGTGGCTGCTGCCGCCGCCGACGCCCTGATGAGCACCTATCCCGCCCCACCGGTGACGTTCGTCTCGGGCCATGGCACCGAGCTCTTCGACGACACCGGCAAGCGCTACCTCGACTTCCTCTGCGGTCTGGCGGTGACCAGCCTCGGTCACGCCCATCCCCGTGTCGCCGAGGCCATCTCCGGTCAGGCGCGAACCCTGCTCCACGTATCCAACCTGTACGGCACCCAACCCGGACCCCGGCTGGCGGCGATGCTCAACGAGCTGCTGGGGGGTGGCGGGCGTGTCTTCTTCGCCAACTCTGGGGCCGAGGCCAACGAGGCTGCGATAAAGCTGGCACGCAAGTGGGGCGGGCCCGGCCGTCACGTGGTGCTGACGGCAGACCGCTCGTTCCATGGGCGCACGCTGGCGACACTGCATGCCACCGGGCAGCCGGAGAAGCACGCTGCCTTCCAGCCGCTGCCCGAGGGCTTCCGACATGTCCCCTGGGACGACCTCGGCGCCCTTTCCGACGCTTTGACCCCGGATGTCGCCGCCATCCTCCTCGAGCCGATCCAGGGAGAGGGTGGGGTCCGGCCCCCCAGCGCGGGCTATCTCGAAGGCGTCCAGGCCTTATGCCGGGAGTCCGGTGTGCTGTTCATGGTCGACGAGGTGCAAACCGGGCTGGGGCGCACCGGGCGCTGGTTCGCCCATCAGCGTCACGAGGTGAGCCCAGACGTGGTCACCATGGCCAAGGCCCTGGGCAACGGCTTCCCCATCGGCGCCGCCTGGGCTCGGGCCGAGGTGGCGGCCACCTTCCAGCCCGGGGATCATGCGACCACCTTCGGTGGTCAGCCCCTGGCGGCGGCTGCGGCGACAGCGGTGGTCGAGGTGATGATGGAGATCGACGCCCCGAAACTGGCTGTGGAGGCGGGAAAACGGCTCTCCAAGGGGCTTCGCGACCTGCCCGGTGTCGCCGGAGTCCGAGGATGCGGTCTGATGATCGCCGCAGAGTTGGAGCACATCCCCGCCGCGGAGGCGGCATCGCGGGCTCTCCAGGCAGGTCTGGTGGTGAACGCGGTCACGAAGACCGCCTTGCGTCTGACCCCACCGCTCACCGTGAGCGAAGCGGAGATCGACGAGGCCCTTGACATCCTGAGAGGGGTCCTCGTGTGAGACACCTGCTCGAGATCGATGACCTCGGTGGCCCCGAGCTCGAGAGAATCCTCGAGCTGTCGGACCCCGCTGCGACGAGCCGGGTCGTCGGCGACCCGGGCATCGCCCTGATCTTCGAGATGCCGTCGGCCCGTACGCGCAACTCCGCCGAGATGGCGGCGAGACAGATCGGGGCCCACCCCGTCTACATCACCGAGTCGGAGCTCGGCTTCGACACTCGGGAGACCGTCGAGGACCTAACCCGGACTCTCGCCTGCTACTACCGGGTGGTGTGCGCCCGTCTCCACGACCACGGCCTGCTCGCCCGTATGGCGGCCTTGGACGTGGTCCCGGTCGTCAATCTCCTCTCGAGCGAGTCTCATCCCCTCCAGGCGTTGGCCGACGTGCTCGCCATCCGTCAGGAGTTCGGGGCCGTCTCTGGGAGAACCGTGGTCTTCGTCGGTCCCCCCAACAACGTCTGGCGTTCGCTGTCGATGGCCGCCGGTCTGTCGGGTATGAAGGTCCGTCTCACCGTGCCCGACAACCACTATCCCAGTGAGGAGGACCTCACCCTCATCAAGGCCTGTGGGACGGAGCTCGAGGTCTGCCACGACCCGGTGGAGGCGATGACCGGCGCCGACGTCGTCTACACCGACAAATGGGTGTCGATGAGCGACACCGTCGACGCCGCGCTGAGACACGCCGACTTCGCCCGATTCGCCGTTACCGAGACCCTGATGAGACATGCCGCCGACCATGCCATCTTCCTCCACTGTCTCCCCGCCAAACGCGGCGACGAGGTAGCGGCATCGGTCATCGACGGCCCACAGAGCAGGGTGTGGCGCCAAGCGGAGAACCGGATGCACACGACCCGCGGCGTGTTCCGGTGGCTCCTCGAGGCTGAGAGCGGGCATCGATGAATGGAGCTTCCAACGAGTCGTGGCGCCGCCGATGCCAGTGACAATCGACGATGCCCGGGCGATAGCCGGCACACTCCCGCGCTCCTACGAAGCTCTCGTGAGCGATAGGGTCAAATTCCGTGTTGGCAACATTGTCTACGCCGCGTTCTCCCAAGACGACACGATCATGGGCTTTGCCTTCCCGCGCGAGGAACGGGAAGCCCTTGTGGCATCGGAACCAGACAAGTTCCTCATGCCCAGCCCGTCTGACATGCGGTACCGATGGGTTCAGGTCCGGCTCGATGCCATCGACGTCGACGAACTACGAGAGCTGCTCATCGACGCCTGGCGCATGTGCGTCCCGAAGAAGGTGAGCGACGCCTACGACCAAGCACACTTCTCGGGGCCAACCGGATCCGAATCGACCGTATGACGCATCACGTCTGACTAGCCGGTGAGTCGGTCCGCGGCGGCCCATAGCGGGGTTGCAGACGTTTGGCTCCGCTATGGGCGTATTACGGAACCCAGCGCCTCTTTCGTTCCAAAAATTGACCTATTTCGGAACGAAATTAGTATATTGTTCTGGGTCTGGGACAAAGGGGAACGAAATGGACGCCGGACACCGGGAGCCACGAAACTGGACATCCGACGACGGTCGTCGGTCGGCGGAGATCGATGTCTACATCCCCGCTTTCATATCGGAACAACACATCGCTTCCGCAAGTCCAGCTGCTGAAGCCGCAGCCGAGCGAGACATCCAATCGCTCAAGGGTCAAATACCACTCCAGCCCCTCGGGCCGATCCTCCTGCGATCCGAAGGTATCGCGTCATCGCGCATCGAAGGTGAGGTTGCTTCGACGAGACGGGTTTTCGAGGCCGAGTATGCCCCCGACGATGTATCGGATCGGCAAGCGCAGCGAATCGTCAACTCGATACACGTGATGAGCGACGTCATAGCCGACGCAGGAGAAGGCGTCACGCCCCAAGACTTCAATCGATGGCATGCTCTTCTCTTCGAAGGAGTGCCCGCCACGTTCGAGCCTGGCCTCGTGAGAACCAGGCAGAACTGGATCGGCACTGGAACCGATACACCCGTTGGCGCAGAATTCATCCCACCACCGCCTGAGTCAGTAGAGGAAGCACTCCGTGATCTTGCTGGATTCACTAATCGCGTTGACGTGGCGCCGTTGACTCAAGCAGCAATAGCCCACGCCCAATTCGAGACCATCCATCCATATCCCGATGGCAATGGGCGCATCGGGCGTGCCCTCGTGTATCGATCGTGGGCATACCGCGGCGTTGTGGCCCAGATGACTCCGCCGATCAGTCGGATTCTGGTCGAGAATCGCCAGGCCTATGTCGACGGGCTAACTGCCTACCGCGACGGCGACGTAGACAAGTGGCTTCTCTTCTTCTTCGATGTTGTTCAGTCGGCCGTTTCCTATGCGCGATCCCTGGCGATGAGGCTCGAGGCACTCGCCAGCGAGTGGCTCGATAGGCTTGAGGGGACCCACGAAGACGCTCTAGCTCGTCGCCTCGCAATCGACCTCTCGGCGAGACCAGTCCTATCGGCGGCGGACGTCTCCCAACGGTACGGAGTCACCGAGCGGGGCGCCCGAGCCGCCCTCGATGACCTTGTCGGCCGCCGAATCCTGACGTTTAGGTCATTGCGCAAAGCGAAACGAGGTCGACCGGCCAAGGTCTACGAGGCGACCGAA
>JAKEHF010000006.1 GCA_022615295.1 Actinomycetota bacterium
CGTCACCTTTGGCGAACACCCCGAGGAAGATCTCATATGGGGTGAACCCCCAGGCGAGGCCGACCCCCATGTCGCGGTAGTAGGGGAGGACCCAGTCCTTGTCGGTGTCGAGTGCGAAGACCGAGGCGACCTGGATCGCCTCGTGACCCGAGGCGCCGAGTACGAAGGCGGCACGGCCTTGACGCTGCAGGGCCCACATCCGGTCGTCGATGCGTCTCGCGGTCAGCATCAGCCGGTACATCTCGACGATTTGCGCGTCCTCGAGGCCCAGGGAGCTGTGGTCGTGCTCGGGGCTCCACGCCAGCACGGTCAGTTCCTGTCGTCCCCGCTGCGTCGAAAGCGACGCAGGTCGCCGATGTCACGCATTCGGGCCTCGGCGACCCTCTCGGCGGCCTCATTTGGATTGATCCCGTCGCGCTCCGCGGTGTCGAGGACCCGCATGGTGGCGTCGTAGATCGAATCGACGAGGAACATCGCCCTGGTCTTGGAGTAGCCGTGGAGCTCGTCGTAGACGTTGATCAGCCCCCCGGCGTTGACGACGAAGTCGGGGGCGTAGAGGATCCCCCGGTCGGCGAGACGCTGGGCGTCCTTCTCGGTGGCCAGCTGGTTGTTGGCGCTCCCCACCACGGCGGCGCAGTTGAGCTCGGGGATGGTGGTCTCGTCGAGGCCCCCGCCGAGGGCACATGGGGAGAAGATCTCACAGGGGACCCTGTGGATCTCGTCACCTTGCATCGGTATCACCCCGAACTTGTCGACGGCCGTCTGCAGCACCGCCGGGAACGCATCCGCTGCCATCACTACCGCCCTGGCCTCCACGAGCAGCTGGACGAATGCCGAGCCGACCTTGCCCACACCCTGCACTGCAAACCGACGCCCCGCCAGGTCGGGGTTTCCCCAGAGCTTCTGAGCGACGGCCCGGGAGGCGGCGTAGAGGCCACGGGCCGTCACCGGCGAGGGGTCACCGGAACCCCCCATGACCACCGAGTTGCCCAACGCCCATCGTGTCTCACGCCGGACCGTGTCCATGTCGGCAGTGGTGGTGCCCACATCCGCGGCGGTGATGTAGCGCCCCTGGAGCGAGTCGACGATCCGCCCATAAGCGCGGAAGAGACGCTCGGTCTTGTCGGTCCGCGGGTCGCCGATGATGACTGCCTTACCCCCACCGAGGTCGAGCCCGGCGGCAGCCGCCTTGTAGCTCATTCCCTTGGAGAGACGCAGGACGTCGGCGAGGGCAGCCTCCTCGGTGGGGTAGGGATAAAAGCGGGTCCCGCCGAGGGCGGGACCGAGAGCCGTGCTGTGGATCGCGATGATGGTCCGTAGACCGGATACCTTGTCGTGCCCGAAGACCACCTGTTCGTGCCCTTCTCTGGCCACCTCGTCGAAGACGATCAAAGGCGCCGACCTCCTGTGATGCGGAACCTCGCTCGATCATACCCACGGGCGGGGCGGGTTCGCCCGGAGCCCCCGGGATCGTGCCAGGATGTCGGGGTGACCAAGACGGCTCTGCTTCGGGTCTATTCCCCTGACGCATCCGGGTCGCGGGACCCGGTCCCCGCCTTCGTCCGGGTCTACGGGATGCTCTCCGACGACGGCCAGGAGCCCTACCGGGAGGTCGAGTGGAGGGGCCGGAGCATGGTGTGCCCGAACAACCTCAGGCTTCGGGTCCTCGAGTCGACCGTGGCCTTCGCCAGCGCATTTCGGGGCATGGGTGCCGGTCTCGTGCCGGAGGAGGTGGCACGTGCCGCCGACATGGAGCTGCGCAGCTACCACCGCGCCAATCCGACCCATCGCTCCCATGTCCTGACCTCGGCATGGCATGTCCCGGTCAGGTGGTTCACTCTCTTCGATCCTGGTGAGCGGGAGATCTACGAGACCGAGGTGGGCCCACGGGTCCGTTTTCGGACGGGGCTGGTGGAGGCTCGCGAGCGTCTCGCCGCGGCGAGGACGGTCCTCGAGGAGCTCGGTGTCTTCCAGGCTCCCGTCGAAGAGCTGGGCCATCTCGCCGGGTGGCTCTCGCACTTCGGTGACGACTCCCTCGTCGAGCTCGACTATCACGACGTGTCCGACCTGTTCGAGCGGGACCAGCTCGTTTTCGACGACTCCGCGGAGCTGGTCCAGCAGTCGCTCCTGGCTTTGGGGGAGGGGGACATGACGCGGGCCGGGGAGCTGTACGGTCGGGTCGTCGCCCGGTGGGCGCCTGCTTTCAGCCTCACCTTCTCCAGCTGAGTGCCTTGGTCGCTCGTCGCTCTAATGTCGCGTGATGCCCTGGATCGACGCTCCACATGAGGAGGATTGGGAGGACGACCGGCTCCGGGCGGCGGTGACCGATCCAAGATGGAGCCGGGTCGACTGGATCATGAGAGTCCACGCCTTGGATCCGAGGAGCGTCGAGGCCCACCACGTCCTCTATCGCCAGGCGATGCGGGGGACCCCGGGTCTGCCCAAGGTCGACAGGGAGATCATCGCCCTCCTCGTCTCCAAGGCCAACCAATGCCATTACTGAGTGGTCCATCACCGGCGCGGTCTGCGCCGGCTGCTGGGCGACGACGATCTAGCCGCACGAATCGAGGACGACCACGAGACGGCAGGTCTCAACTCACGACGGATGGCGATGATCCGTTACGCGCTGAAGCTGACACTGACCCCGGCGGCGATGACGGTGGGCGACGTGAACGAGCTCCGTGATGTGGGATTCAGCGACCTCGACATCCTTCACATCGTCGAGGTGACCGCCTATTACGCCTATGTGAATCGTATCGCCGACGGTCTCGGTGTCCCCCTGGAGGACTGGATCGAGGATTAGCGACGGATCGCTAGGCCGAAGCCTCCCACACCCGCGCCGTCCACAGATAGCGACTCCCCCGCTGCGACACCTCGACCACACGGTCCTTGACGAGACGTGACATCACGGGGTGATCCATCAGCGACGTGGGGAGGGGGATCGCCCTCTCGGTGAGCTGACGGAGCGTCCCGAACACCGACTTCGCCTTGTCCAAGATCGACTTCTCATCCTGGAGGGTCCCGGTGGGGAGGAGAAGCCTTCCCCCTTTCCTCAGGAAGCGCTTGGCCTCCTCGAGCATGCGCATGGGGAGCTCGGCGCCGGTGGGGCCACCGGCCAGACCCGCGGGGAACCAGCCCGACGCCGACGCCAGCGGGTCCGGTATGCCGGAGATGTCGCCGATCACGAGGTCGGCCTCGACCCCATCGGGAAGGGGATCGAACACATTCCCCTCGTGGAAGGAGGTGCGGTCGGCCACACCTTGGGCCTCGGCGTTGCTGGTGGCCACCTCGACCGTTCCCTCCGCAGCGTCGATCCCAAACACCATACGGGCCCCGAGCTTGGCGGCAATGATCGAGAGGATCCCTGAGCCGCAGCCCACGTCGATGACGGTGCTCCCCTCGTCCACCTCCATCGTGTCGGCGACCAGACCCGAGATGGTGGAGGGTCGGAAGGTGGCCGGCCCCACCTTCAACTCGAATGGGCCGAACCGCCCTCTCCACGGAATGGTCTCGAACTGCATGGTCAGAACCTAGTCGAAAGTCGCTCCTTGACGTTATACGGGACGACGGAAACGGCCCAAGACGTCTCTGTTCCAGACGCCGTCGGCCCGGAGCCGAGCGCGCCGGCCCGGCGGCCGCGCGATGATTGGGGGCGATGGCGGACCTGACCCAGCGCGACCTGTACGTCTTCACGACGGTGGTCGACACCATCCTTCCCGCAGTCGAGGGCTCGGGGCCCGCCTGGACCACCCCTGGTGGGGAGCTCGGGCTGGCGGCCCGGCTCCCCTCGATATTCGACCGTCTTCCCCATGACAAGGACCGAGGTGAGCTGAAGCTGTTCCTCGGCCTGCTCAACTCCGCCGCCGGGGGATTGCTCCTGTACGGCCGTCCGGTCGCCTTCACCCGTCTCGACGGGGAGGAGCGTGCCGAGGCGTTTCCGGAAGATGTCGGCCCACTCGATGAGTCTGGTCAGAAAGGGGGCCATCGCACTGAAGACGCTGGCGGCCTTCCTCTGGATGGCCACGGAGGACCCGGATGAGACTCCGGCGGCTTGGGAGGCCATCTCCTATCCGGGCCCCGACGGCCCGGCGCCCCAGATCCCGAAGCGACTGACGCCCGAGCCGATCGTGGCCGAGACC
>JAKEHF010000076.1 GCA_022615295.1 Actinomycetota bacterium
GATGCGTACCGCGCCGTTTCTTGAGAGGTTATGTCCCCGTACGGGTGCTCCACAACCTGAGGTAAGTCAGGCGACTACCACCGTCTTGGCGTTGAGGAACTTCATGCCGAGGTCGGCCATCTCACGGCCATAGCCGCTGGTCTTGATACCACCAAACGGGAGACGGGGGTCCGAGGACACCAATGCGTTGACGAAGCACGACCCCGCCTGGAGACGGTTCCTCGCCACTTGCTCGCCCAGCTCGGGATCGCCGGTGAAGATGGCCGCCCCCAAACCGAACTCGCTGTCGTTGGCGATACGCACCGCGTCGTCGAGGCCCTGGGCGGCGATGACCGCGGCGACCGGTCCGAACGTCTCCTCGTGATAGAGGGCCATGCCCTTCTCCACCCCGGTGATCATCGTCGGGGGATAGAAGGCACCGACGCCCTCGGGGACCACACCCCCCTTCCGCAGACTCCCACCCGACTCCACCGTCCTCGTCACTTGGGCATGGAGCTCGTCGCGGAGGTCCACCCGCGCCATCGGCCCGAGGGTCGTCGTCTCCGAATGCGGGTCACCCATCACCGCCTTGGCCAGAGCCGCGGCCATCAGGTCGGTGAACTCGTCGACCACCGGTGCCTCGACGATGAACCGCTTCGCCGCGATACACGATTGGCCCCCGTTGATCAGACGGGAGGCCGCACAGGTGGCAGCCGCTTGTTCCAGGTCGGCGTCGGCGAGCACCACATAGGGGTCGGAGCCGCCGAGCTCGAGGACCGTCTTCTTGAGGAGGCTCCCCGCCTTGGTCGCCACCGCCCTGCCCGCCGGGTCCGATCCGGTGAGCGTGGCAGCCACCACGAGGGGGTGCTCGAGGACGGTGTTCACACGTGACGAACCGATGACCAGGGTGCGGAAGAGGCCGTTGGGAAAACCGGCTTCGACCGTGAGGCGATCGATGGCCAGTGCACACCCGGTGACGTTCGAAGCGTGCTTGAGAAGACCAGCGTTACCCGCCATCAGTGCCGGAGCCAGGAACCTGAACACCTGCCAGAAGGGGAAGTTCCAGGGCATCACCGCCAGAACCACCCCCAACGGGCGATAGGCGACGTAGCTCTTGGCCCTGTCGGTGACGATGTGGTCGTCGGCGAGTATCCGCTCGGTCTCCTCGGCGTAGTGCCGACAAACCCAGGCGCACTTGTCGACCTCGGCGCGGCCCTGGGCC
The DNA here is from genome assembly GCA_022615295.1 of Actinomycetota bacterium. Classification (GTDB taxonomy): domain Bacteria; phylum Actinomycetota; class Acidimicrobiia; order Spongiisociales; family ZC4RG35; genus ZC4RG35. The sequence continues at coordinate 1,202 of JAKEHF010000076.1, forward strand.
ATGGGTTTGCCCATCTCGTCGGCCATGAGAACGGCGAGCTCCTCGCGGGAGGCATCGAGCAGCTCCGCGAGACGACGCATCGGTGCGGCCCGGTCCTCTAACGAGACGTGCTCCCACTCCTGCTGGAGACGTCCCGCAGTCTCGATGTGATGGATCAGCTCGGTGGGTGTGGTCTCCTCGTACTCGGCCAGGAGACTGCCGTCGGTTGGGCTAATCGAAGAGATCATCCCCGCATTATGGCGAACCCGCCACGGGTGGGCCTCGCCGCCACGAGGACCGGCCGGGTCTCAGCCGGCGGCGTTGGCGTTGTCGATCCGGATCGGGATCCACAGCTCCTGACCCAGGGCGTCCTGGCGGGATGCCGCCGCCCAGGCATGCTCGGCACAGGCGAGGCCTCTTGGGATCAAGAACACCGCAGGAGTGTCGCACTTGCCGCACATCGGCTGTCGTTCCGACTCGAGACTGGTCTCGACCCGGGCGGTGAGATCCTGGTAGTCGGGGAAGATCTTCACCGTCTCGGCGACGAACCGCACCGAGACGTGACCACAGTCCTCGCACACCGAACGCTCGAGACCGGCGGTCACGGTTGTGATTGCGTTCTTGTGGGCGCACATGCCCACTTGGGGTCTACCCCAGAACCCAGACCAGTCCGACACCCACTCCTCCCACGACCTCGTTCCGGTCGCTCAAACTAGGTCGTACGCCCCAGTACTCCAGACTCATTGGCGTGATGCTGATTGGACTAGTCCTCAGGCGAGACGGGTGATCCCACCTGCGATCACCCCGACCACGGGCAGGGTGAGGATGATTCCGTTGAGCCCGTCCTCGTCGGCGATTCCCACCGCGGCGAGGAGGCCAAGACCCGCGCAGACCATCACCACGGCGACCGTCGGCCGCCACCAGGGTGGAGCGGGCCGGACGTCGTTCACCGGTCTCTCGAAGCGGGAGAACAACGTCACCAGAACCCCCGTGAGGACGATGAGGAGGGCGAACCAGATGGGGCGTGTCCACCACCAGAGGGCGCTCAACGGGTCGACGCCGAACCCGAAGCCGCCGGCGAGCAGCCCGAGCCCGATGGCGACGACCATCGCGGTGAGATGCCACAGGTAGATCGTCATGATCTGTGCGCTGACTCCGACAACAAATGCCCATGACCCGGCGCGGTTCATCCATCTCCGCAGCAGTGGTTCGGCCACCAGGACCAGACCCGCCTGGAACATCCCGAGGAAGGCCAGGGTCACCCTGGGCGGGTAGGAGTTGGTGAGCTGGGCGGTGTCGAGCCCCACCATCGCCACCGGGTACGGTCCGAGTACGACCAGCGCCAGAGTGGCGGCGAAGCCAAGAGTCGTCAGACCCACTCGCCTCTTTCGACCTTCGATGCGACCATCGACCCAGGCGTATCCAAGCTGATGGACCGTCGCCCACACGAACAGATAGTTGAGGAACCCGACCCAGATCACCTCCCCGGCGATGGAGAGCAGATCGGCGATACCGGCGAGGATGACGCCACCGACGACCGACCACCATCGGTAACGGTCCCAGACTCGAAGGGCAAGCGGAGCCAGGGTGACGATCACGATATAGGCGGCGAGAAACCAGGTCGGCACCAGGGCCACCTGGGACGCCATCTGCAGGACCTCCCAGTCGAGACCGAGCACCAGACCCAACCACCCACCGAGACCCCAGACCACGAGCAGCGGGATGACCGGGAGCACCAGGCGCCGCAGACGGGCACGTAGCCAGGCCCCATACGGGTCACCACGACGTACCGCCGACCTCCACGACAGGGCGTTGGCATAACCTCCGACGAAGAAGAAGACGGGCATCACCTGGAAGAGCCAGGTGAGGGGGTGGGTCCACTCGGCCAGGATGAGGAGATGACCCGGGATGATCTCCCCGTCGAAGATCTCCACGGCCGCCATGAGCCAGTGACCGAAGACGACCACGAGGATGGAGAGGACACGCATCAGGTCGACGACCCTGTTGCGCTCTCCCGGGGTCTCTGCGGCAAGTCTCCTGATGCCCGCCAGATAGCTGATGCCGGGATTCTGGTGGTGGCTGGGGCGCTTTATGGGGCTTCTCGAGCGGGTACGTACCCTGTGGGGTGCCGTACTACCTGAGGTTGCCACGTAGCCTCCCGGCCAATGTTCGATGTCGTGGTCGTCGGATCGGTCAACTACGACCTCACGGTGCTCACCGACCATCATCCCCGGCCCGGCGAGACCGTCCTCGGCACGGGTCACTCCACGGGGGCCGGGGGCAAGGGAGCCAACCAGGCGGTGGCGGCGGCCCGGTTCGGGGCCAGGGTGGCGATGCTGGGAAGGGTCGGCGACGACGACATAGGCCTGTCACTGGTCGAGGGTCTGCGCACCGAGGGGATCGACGTGACCGGAGTCGCTGTCGAGCCCGGGACTCGGAGCGGGCTTGCGGTGATCACCCTCGATCGAGAGGGCGAAAACACGATCGTGGTCAGCCCGGGAGCCAACGCCATGCTGACCGTCTCCGACGTCCTCGCCGGAGCACGTCTGCGGGAGACGAGGCTCGTCCTCACCCAGCTCGAGATCCCTCTGGAGACGGTGATGGCCGCCGCCCGGGAGACCGCAGGTGTCTTCTGCCTCAACGCGGCGCCCGCTCGCGCCCTCCCGTCCGAGCTCTTGAACCAGGTCGAGATCCTCTTGGTCAATCGGACCGAGTTGGCCACCCTCACCGGCGTGATGGCGGACACGATCGACGGGATCGGCTCGACGGCACGTCTCATCCACGGTCCGACCATCGTGGTAACCCTCGGAGCAGAGGGCGCGTTGATCGTCGACTCCGACGGAATGAGCCACGTTGAGGCACCGCTTGTGGACCCTCTCGACACCACCGGCGCCGGTGACGCGTTCTGCGGCGTGCTCGCCGCCGCCCTGGCCGAGGGCATGACGTTGGGGGAGGCGGCCCGTCTCGCCGTAACCGCCGGGGCCTTGGCCACGACCCGCGCCGGGGCGATGACGGCCATGCCGCGGCGCGACGAGATCGAGGCCCTGGTTACCCGGGATTAGCCTCGCCGTCATCGCCAGGCGAATCATCATCGACACCGACCCGGGCCAAGACGACGCAGTCGCCATCCTGGCCGCCCTGGCCTCCCCGGAGGAGCTCGATGTGATGGCGATCACGGCCGTGGCCGGGAACGTGCCGATCGAGCGAACGGTCGACAACGCCCTCACCCTCGTCGAGCTGGCCGATCGGGCCGACGTGCCGGTCTACCGAGGGTCGGCTCGACCGATGGTGAAGAAGCTGGTCACCGCAGAGTATGTCCACGGACCGACGGGCATCGACGGCGCCGACCTGCCGCCGCCGACCCTGCGTGAGGCGCCCGGTCATGCCGTCGACCGCATCGTGGAGATCCTGATGTCCCACGACGACGTGACCCTGTGCACCCTCGGCCCCCTCACCAACGTCGGTCTGGCCCTGGTCAGGGAGCCGGCCATCGCCGGACGGGCTAGACAGTTGGTGATGATGGGTGGAGGCTTTTTCGAGGGTGGGAACACCACACCGGCAGCCGAGTTCAACGTCTACGTAGACCCTCATGCCGCCCACAACGTCTTCACCAGCGGGATCCCGCTGGTGATGATGCCCCTCGACGTCACCCACAAGGCCTTGGCCACGCCGCCACGTCTCGAGAGGTTCCGTGACCTGGGGACCCGCACCGGTCGTGCGGTCCACGGGATGCTCGACTTCTACGACCGCTGGGACATGGAGAAATACGGGATGGAGGGTGGGCCGGTCCACGACGCCGCGGTGATCGCCTACCTCCTCGAGCCGGACATATATCGGGGAAAGGAGGTCCACGTCGAGATCGACATCGGGACCGGCCCCACACAGGGCATGACCATCGTCGACTGGTGGGGTGTCACCGGACGGGAGGCCAACGCCACCGTCATGAACCAGGTCGACGACGACCGCTTCTTCGATCTGCTCATCGAGCGGATCGGACGTCTCTCGTGAAAGGAGGCTCCTATGACACCCGATGACCTCTCGAAGCTTGTCCTGCCCTCGGACCCCCGCATCGAGCCGGGGAGCGGTCGGAGGATCGCCTTCGCTGTGTCCAGAGCCGACATCGAGTCGGACAAATACCACCGCACCATCTGGGTCCACGACGACGCCGGCGCCCGAGAGTTCACGTCGGGTCCCGGCGACGCCAATCCGAGATGGTCGCCCGACGGGGCCCGTCTCGCCTTCTTGAGGACGGAAGAAGGTGGGAAGCCTCAGGTGGCCGTGATCCCGACCGACGGCGGGGAAGCGAGAGTGCTGACCGACTTCCTCTACGGGGTCGAGGCCCTGGAGTGGTCACCGGACGGGTCACGGCTGGTGGTGACGGCGGTCACCGCCGACGAGGCCTGGGAAGACCTCGACGAGACCGAGAGAGGGCGGCGGCCCCGTCGCATCACCAGGATCCCCTTCAGAGCCGACAATCGGGGATGGGTCGACGACAGGCGTCGTCATCTGTGGCTGGTCGACCCCACCGGTGGCGAGGAGCCACGTTGTCTCACTCCGGGGGAGCACGACGAGGAGTCACCGGCGTGGTCACCCGACGGGAAGAAGATCGCGTTCATAAGCGACCGTGACCCGGGGCAGGGGCTCACCCCCGGTGTCGACGTTCTCGAGGTCGACGTCGATACCGGTGAGCAGACCCCGGCCGTGCCCCACGGCTACTGGGCACACCTGTCGTACGGCCCGGACGGGCGGCTCCATCTACTCGGCCAGCCGAGCGTGGACTATCCCCTCGCCTTCTTCCTGCAACGTCGGGAGAGCGACGGCTCGCTCACCGAGCTCACCGGTCATCTCGACCGGGGATCGGTCTCGCTGGCGGCCGGTCAGCCGTTCATCCGCTGGCAAGGCGATTCGGCCCTGGTGGGTCTCGAGGACTCGGGACGGTTCGGGGTGATCAGGGTCGACCCGGACGGGACGGTCACCCGGCTGGTCGACGAGGAGTGCATGGTGCTGGGCCTCGATTGTGACGACACGCGGATCGTCTGTGTCGTCAGCCACCCCACCAGACCCGGCGAGCTGTACGCCGTCGATGCTGGTGCGCTCGCCCGGTTGACAGAGCTCAACCCCACCGATCTCGAAATCGTCGAGACGGAGCACTTCACGGTGTCGGCCGACGGCCAGGATCTCGATGTCTGGGTGATCCTCCCCACGGGTGAGGAGCGGGTGCCTCTTCTGCTCAACATTCACGGTGGACCGGCGTCGCAGTACGGGTTCGGGTTCTTCGATGAGTTCCAGATCTATGCCGCCGCCGGTTACGGCGTGGTGGCATGCAACCCCCGTGGCTCGTCGGGCAGGGGCCAGGACTTCCTTCGGGCGGTCACCGGAGAGGGCTGGGGAACAGTCGATATGGCCGATGTGGACGTCGTCGTGGCCGAGGCCCAGGCTCGTCATCCCCGGCTCGATGCGGATCGTATGGGGATCATGGGCGGTTCCTATGGCGGGTTTCTCACCGCATGGGTGATCGCTCACGAGGACCGCTGGAGGTCGGCGGTGGTGGAGCGGGCCCTGGTCAACTGGGCCAGCTTTGCCGGTACCTCCGACATCGGCGGCTCCTTCCCCTACTTGTACACGAAGGCCGCCTATCCCGACGCCTGGGAGACCTGGTGGCGGCTGAGCCCCCTGGCACACGCCCACAAGGTGAAGACCCCCACCCTGATCATCCACTCCGAGGACGACTTCCGTTGCCCCATCGAACAGGGCGAGCAGTATCTGATGGCCCTCCTCCGCAATGGGACCCCGGCCGAGATGGTCCGTTTCCCCGGGGAGAGTCACGAGCTGAGCCGTAGCGGGAAGCCCCGTCACCGCAAGGAGCGTTTCGAGGCGATCCTCGACTGGCACGCCCGTCATCTGGCTTCTCGAGAGAGTTGATCGGCCCAGGGCCGCGGTGCTACCTGAGGTTGCGTTGTCGTCCTGTCGATGACGACCCAATAAACCTGAGTCCCATAGGCTGAGATCAGGAATAGCGGGGGTCTCGGCGTCGGTTGACACTTATCCATGACATCCGAACAGCAGACCACCCATCTCACCCTCCCCGTCCTCCCCCTCCACAACGGTGTCGTATTCCCCCACATGGTGGTGACCATCCGTGTCGAGACCACCGAGGGCAAGACCGCCATTGCCGCCGCCGAGAGAAGCGACGGCCAGATCCTGTTGGTCCCCCGCCTCGAAGGCAGATACGCCACCGTGGGGACCATCGCCGAGATCCAGCAGATCGACGACGAGGGCAACGTGGTGGTCGCCGGTCGTTGCCGGGCCCGTGTCGGGGCCGGGTCGCTGGACGACAGTGGCGCCCTCTGGGTCACCGCCGATGAGTACCCGGAGGTCGACATCGTCGACGCCGAGCTCGACGAGCTTGTCGCGGAGTATCGGGCGGTGGTGAGCGCCGTCCTCGAGAACCGGGGTCTGGCCGGGATCGCCGAGCGTCTCCTCAGCATGGACAGCCCCTCACGGCTCGCCGACCTCGCCGTCTACTCCCCCGACCTGACGCTGGCTCAGAAGGTGGAGCTCCTCGAGGCTCTCGACATCCGTCACCGTCTCGGTCTCCTCCTCGAGTGGATGTCCGAGGTCCTCGCCGACCTCGAGCTGAGACGCAGGGTGCGAGACGAAGCCACGGAGAGGATCGAGAAGGGCCAGCGGGACTACATCCTGCGCCAGCAGCTGGAGGCGATCAAGAAGGAGCTCGGTGACGACGCCGACGTGGTGTCCGAGTATCGACAGAAGCTCGCCGACCACGAGCTCCCCGAGAAGGTCGCCGAGGCCGTGGCGCGGGAGATCGACCGTCTGGAGCGGATGAGCGAGCAGTCTCCCGAGCAATCATGGGTGCGCACCTGGCTGGACACCATGTTCGACGTCCCTTGGGACGTGACGACCGAGGATCGTCTCGATCTGGACGAGGCGTGGACCGTCCTCGACGCCGACCACACCGGTCTCACCGACGTCAAGGAGCGGATCATCGAGCATCTTGCGGTGCGCAAGCTGCGCGCCGAGCGGGGCATCACCGAGGACGACCAGCGTCATCAGGGGGCCATCCTCCTGCTCGTCGGGCCTCCAGGCGTCGGCAAGACCTCGCTCGGTGAGTCGGTGGCCAGGGCACTGGGCCGTGAGTTCGTCCGTGTCGCCCTCGGTGGCATCAGGGACGAGGCCGAGATCCGGGGTCACCGCAGGACCTATGTCGGGGCGCGCCCGGGCCGGATCGTGAGGGCGCTCACCGAGGCGGGCACCATGAACCCGGTCTTCCTCCTCGACGAGATGGACAAGGTCGGGTCCGACTGGCGTGGCGATCCGTCTTCGGCCCTGCTCGAGGTGCTCGACCCGGCGCAGAACCACACGTTCCGTGACCACTATCTCGAGGTCGATCTCGACCTGTCCGATGTGCTCTTCATCGCCACCGCCAACGTAGTCGAGACCATTCCCGGCCCCCTCCTCGACCGGACCGAGACCATCCGAATCGATGGTTACACCGACGTCGAGAAGACCGAGATCGCCCGCGACCACCTCCTCCCCCGCCAGCTCAGGTCGGCCGGGTTGGAGCCCGAAGAGCTCGAGGTCACCGAGGCCGCCCTCATGCACGTCGTCGATCGCTATACCCGCGAGGCCGGGGTTCGGAGTCTGGAGAGGGAGCTGGGTCGGCTAGCCCGCAAGGTGGCCACCGAGGTTGCCAAGGGCGACAGCGCCGCAGTGGTGGTCGATGTCGCCGACGTCACCCGTTACTTGGGCAAGCCAAAGGTATGGAAGGACGAGGCCTCCGATCGCACCGACGTGCCCGGCGTGGCCACCGGCCTGGCCGTCACCGGCACCGGCGGGGACGTTCTGTTCATCGAGGCCACGGTCATGGATGGGGAACATGGGCTCACCCTCACCGGTCAGCTTGGAGACGTGATGAAGGAATCGGCGCAGATCGCCCTCTCCTACGTCGAGGCCCACGCCGCGAGGCTGGGCATCGACCAGTCGGCGCTCCAGCGGAGATTCCATCTCCACGTCCCGGCGGGCGCCATACCCAAGGACGGGCCGTCGGCGGGGGTGACCATGCTCACTGCCCTGGTCTCGCTGCTCACGGAGCGCAAGGTCAAGGCCAATGTGGGCATGACCGGCGAGATCACACTCCAGGGAAAGGTGCTCCCGATCGGCGGGGTCAAGCAGAAGGTGCTGGCGGCCCATCGCGCAGGGCTCACCGAGGTGATCGTTCCCAAGCGGAACGAGATCGATCTCGAGGAGGTCCCCGACAAGGTGAGGGAGCAGATCACGTTCCACATCGCCGAGGACGCCTCCGAGGTGCTGACGGCGGCTCTCGCTTAGGGTTCGGGCAACAGACCGAGCTAGGCCCGATAGCGGACGGCTCCCGACACCATCGTCATACCGACCCGATACCCGTCATCGAGCACCACTACGTCGGCGGGCGTCCCCGGTTCGAGCGTGCCCAGATCGGCTCGGCCCACCAGCTCGGCCGGTGCCGTCGAGGTTGCGTGACTTGCGGCGACCGGGTCGGCACCGAGGGCTACGAGTCTCCTGAAGGCGCCGTCCATGGTCAGCACCGAGGATGCGATGGTGCCGTCGTCGAGGTGAGCCGCCCCGTCGGTCACGTGGACCACCCGGTTGCCGAGTTGATACGTCCCATCACCGAGCCCGGCCGCGGCCATGGCGTCGGTCACGGCGACGAGACGTGCACCTGCCGCCCGCATGACGAGCTGCATCGTTTCCTCTGAGAGATGAACCCCGTCGAGAATCATCTCGACGAAGACGTCCTGCCTGGTCAGGGCGACTCCGACCAGCCCGGGATCACGATGCCGCAAGGGTTTGCAGGCATTGAACACATGAGTGACGGCTCGGGCACCTAGGTCGTAGGCCCGATGGGCCGTGGCGGCGTCGGCGTCAGAGTGACCGAGCGACACGGTGATCCCCCGCTCGACGAGCATGCGGATCACCCCCTCCGCCCCGGGCAGTTCCGGGGCGAGGGTCATGTGTCCCATCGTTCCGGTATCGGCCAGCTCCCGGATCAGGTTCGGATCGAGCTCGCGCAGACATCCCGGGTCGTGAGCCCCGGGGTGGACTGTCGAGAGGAAGGGGCCCTCGAGATGCAACGGGAGGATGCGTGCCCCGGTTGATGATGCTGCTCGGTGCTCGGTCATCGCGGCCAGGAGTTGGTCGAGAGGGAGACTCATCAGTGACGGGCGAAACGCAGTGACACCGGTGGCCGTGATGGCCATGGAGGTCGTCTCGAGACCCCCGCTGTCGGTGGTGGCGAAGTCGACGCCTCGATAGCCGTGGACGTGGACGTCGATGAACCCGGGGACCGCCAGGCCCGTGCCCGGGCCGGGGACACCCACCTCGACGATCCGCTCCCCCTCGACCACGACGTCGCCGGCGACGAGACGGTCACCCACGACGGCGGCGGCGACACCAAGACGCATCCTCCCAGGGTAGGTCGGGCCCCACCCCCGATCGGGACCAACGGCCCTGTTGGTCAGGCACCAGCGGGATTTGTTGGCGCCATGAGACACCGATGGCTCATCGACGTAGTGACGGGCGGCCTGGGCGGAGCCCTGGCCGCGGTGATCGTCGCCGTCAACCTGGTGATCTTCACCTGAGGTCGCGGCTACGAGACGACCATCCCGGAGCTGATGGACGAGAACCCCTTCCTCGGGGTGATCGTGCTCTGCATCCTCGCCGCCGGCCCCATTCCCGGGGTCTGGGTCATGAGGAGACGCAGACGCACCGGCCAAACAACCTGACGACGAGCCCGCTGGAGCGGGTCAATCGAGCACAAGATCTACGGCCAACGCCGAGTGATCAGTCCCCTTCACCGGTCGCAGCCGCACCGTCTCCGCTCTGAGGCCGACGCCAAAGACATGGTCGATACGGAGCAGCCGCAACCGGCTCCCCGGTGGACCCCAGGTGTTGCGGGCACGATGCCCGGAGTCTCGGGCCGCTTCGAGGACCAAATCGGTCCACCTGGCGGCGAGACGCCGGTACACCTCCCAGGACGCTGTGGCGTTCATGTCCCCGGCGACGACCTGGGGCTCGTCGGCGGGGAGTGAGTCGCCCCAGGCGACCAGGGCGTCGGCCTGCTCCAGTCTTCGCACTCTGGTCCTGGTCAGGGGACGATGCATCGGATCGAGGATGTGGGCCCCGGCAACATTTACCGTTCGGCCTTCCACCAGCAAACGACCGGTGCAGCCGCGTCCCCAACCCGGTGTGCGGCTCTCGATCACCACAGGAAGACGACTCGCCATCCCCCAACCGGAGAACCTGATGTCTGGTCGCAGATGATGGGTGGGGAATCTCTCGGCGATGATCTCCGCGGTATGCGGCGCCAGTTCCTGGGCCACCACGACGTCGGGATCGAGGGTTCCAAGCGTGTCGGCGAAGTCGTCGGGATCTGCCCATCGGGAGAACAGATTGATGGTGAGCAGCCGGAAGCGGGGCCTCGTCATCGGCCGCTCACGCTAGAGACGCCCCTCTTTCCTCCCAAACCCCGCGGACTATCCTGATCCATGCTGCTTCGGGTCGGGTTGGGGCGACAAGAGGAGAAGCTGGCCATGTCGAAGATACATACCGGGCTGGTGGTCGGGAAGGACTTTCGACCTCCGGACGGCGCCCAGCCGCTCGACTGGTGTTATCTGACCATCGACATCTCGGACGCCGATAGGATCGCGGTGAGAGTGGGCAGGGATCAGGTCGCCAAGGCCGACGTGGGTGACGTCGTCGAGTTCCGCAGGCCACGCGGAGCCAACCATCCGGTCCGGGTGACCCGTCTGTTCAGCGATCCCGCGATGCTCCCCGAGGCGAAGCGGGTCGTGACCGATCAGTAGGAGAGGGCCGGGATCCGGGAGAGGAGCCGTCGTCTCACCAGCAAGGTGAGGACGGCACCGAAGGCGAAACCTCCGGTATGAGCCTCCCAGGCCACGTTGGAGCCTCCGAGCCCGAACTGGAGGATGAACCAGATCCCGAGGAATAGGGCGGCGGGGAGGGCCAGGGGGAACCACCCGACCAGCGTGAGGACCCGGTGCCCGGGGAAGAGGATGGCGTAGGCGCCGAGGATGGCCGCGATCGCCCCGGACGCCCCCACGAGGGGGACCGTCGAGTTCGGGTTGACAAAGACGAAAACGAGGGTGGCCGCCACGCCGCCGACGAGGTACATCACCAGGAAGCCGAGGTGGCCATAGGCCTCCTCGACGTTGTTCCCGAAGATCCACAGGAACCACATGTTGAAGGCGAGGTGGGCGAGACCCCCGTGGAGGAACATCGAGGTGAGTGTGGCCAACCACGGATTCTTCTCCGGGAACACCGGCACACCCGGCTCGGACGAGCAGACCTCCGTCAGGATCTCATCCGCGGTCAGCGGGGCGCCGGTGGTGACCTCACAGCTGATCACCGCCCGGCGGAAGAGGAACTCCTCGGCTTCTCCCTGGGTCGGCTGGTTCTGGACGAAGAAGAACACCAACGCACAGGCCAGGATGACGATTAGGGTGACGTACGGCGTGATCGCCGTGGGGTTCACGTCACGGAGCGGGAACACCCGGCGATCCTAGACGGTGGGGCTCATCTCCAGTCGACACCATGCAGCTTCACCGGCTCCGAGATCCCCTTCAGAGCAGCCGCCCTGCCGTCGTCGACCGGGTAACGCAACGGTCCTGCGGTATCGAGGGTCGCCGCCGTCACCAACACCTCGTCGGGCCCGGCCGCCGAGCCGACCCGCGCCGCGAGATGGACCTCCCGGCCGCGGAAATCCGCGCCATCCATCGTGGCGGCCCCGGTGTGGATGCCGATGCGCACGGAGGGCGCGTAACCGTGATCCTGGCGAGTTCGGCAAGCCGTCGCTGGATCCGCACACCGGCTTCGACGGCGTCGCGGGGTGAGTCGAAGACCACGAAGAAGCCGTCACCCGCATGATTCACCTCCACACCGTGGCATGACGAGAAGATGGATCGCAGCTCCATGTCCCGCAGGTCATCGGGCCCAATGGGTTGCTGCTCGGAAACAAGGTCGTAGGCGTCGGCCGCCTCACCCCAGGCCCGGCGACGAACCGCTTCCCGGGCGACATCCAGCGCGTCGTCTGCCATCACCACCGGAGTTGCAGACTACCCCCCGCTGGTTGTGTTCATTTGAGGAGGCTGCGGACGGTCTCGATCGTGTCCACGTCGTCGGGGTCCTTGTCATCGCGATGACGTCTGACCCGGGCGAACCGGAGGGCGACCCCACCTGGATACCGGGTGGAGCGCTGCACCCCGTCGAATGCGATCTCGTAGACCACCTCGGGTCGCAGATACACGATGTGACCCTCACGCCGCTCCTCGATCTCGAGGAAACGCCGGGTCTGCCAGGCGAGCATCTCGTCGGTGAGTCCCTTGAACGTCTTGCCGAGCATGACGAACCCCCCGGCGGGGTCACGGGCGCCCAGATGGAGATTGGAGAGCCATCCCTCTCTTCGGCCCGAGCCCCACTCGGCGGCGAGGACGAGCAGATCGAGGGTGTGGGTCGGTTTCACCTTCATCCACCCCGACCCCCTGCGTCCCGCCTCGTAGGTCTGGTCGGGGTCTTTGACCATGACCCCCTCGTAGCCGGCGGCCACGGCCGCCTCCGCGAACCGGTCGGCCTCGTCGGGGTCCGAGGTGAGGATCCCGGTGACCAGATGCTCCGATGCGATCTGGCCCAGGACCGCCCGCCGCTCCGTGAGAGGCGCATCGATGAGGTCGACCCCGTCGAGATGGAGGATGTCGAAATAGAACGGCGTCAGGGCGGCCCGGCCCCGAATCTCGGTGCTGAAGCTGCTCATCGAGTCCTGGAACCCGCGGGGATTGCCATCCCGGTCGACGAGGATGGCCTCTCCGTCGAGGATGAACCTGGTCGGGGCCAGCTCCAGGGCGGCCGTCGTCAGCTCGGGAAGGGTCGAGGTCACGTCGCGGAGATTGCGGGTGAAAAGCCTCACCTCATCTCTGTTGCGATGGACCTGTATCCGGACTCCGTCGAGCTTCCACTCCACCACCGCCGTCCCCAACAAGGCCACGGCCCCACCCGCGGTCTCGGCGGTCACCGCCAGCATCGGCTGGACCGGTGTGAACACCTGGAGGCGGGCCGTGGCCAGCGCGCCGGGTCCCTCGGCGAGGGCATGTGAGGCGACGATCACCAGATCGCCTTCCAGCATGGCCGCCCTCCGCACTCGCTCCGCCTCGACGCCAAGGGCCTGAGCCACGGCATCCGCCATGACTCCTTCGAGGGCACCCTGGCGGAGATTGCGGAGTATGAGACCCCGGAGGAACCCCTGCTCCTCCAAGGTGGCGGCAGAGAACAGCTCGGTCAGCCTGGCCTCGATCGTCTTGCGAGACCCCGGACCGGACGTCGAGGCGATGGCATCGAGAATGCGGTCCACCTCGGTCAGCTCCAAGGTCGGTTCGGGGGCAGGAGGCGGGTCGACGCCGTAGACGGTGGCGTAGCCGACACCGAGCCGGTCCTGGAGAGGCCTCCCCGCCAGATAGGCAACGGCCACAGGTGCCTCGACCGGGGTGAGCCGGCGCAGGAGATCGGCGAGGAGTGCGGTCTTCGCCGATCGCGCACGGGTCGAGGCCACGGCCTCCGAAACACTCACCAGCTCGGCCAGACGCATCCCCGACCGGTTGGCCCGTGGCCTGCTCAGGGTCGGAACCTGTCGAAGGGCTCGAGGACGATCCCGACGGCGTCGAGCGACTCGGCTACCGCCGAAGCCGTCGCCGAGATCTCCTGTCCCTCGATGCCGGCCCACGGGTCGGTGGCGAGACGCTCACCGACGTCACCGAGGCGGATCCCGTCCGGCGGCACCCGGGACAGCTCCTCCCAATCGAGGGGCGCGGCCACCGGGGCGCCGTCCCTGGGTCGCAACGACCAAGGCGCCACCGCAGTGGAGTAAGGGGCGTTGCGCAGCCAGTCGATGAAAACCCTGCCCGCCCGCTCCTTCTTCAGGAAGGCGAGGGTCGCCAGATCGGGTTTGGCGGCGGAGGCCAGCGCCCCGAGACCCCGGGCGACGCCGGCGACCTCGTCGGCTCCGAGGTCCCGTCGGAGCAGCGCTCTGAGGTGGTATCCCTTTGAGCCCGAGGTCATCACCCAGGTTCGCAGGCCGTGCCCCTCGATCACGTCTCTCATGAGACGCGCCGCCTCCCTGGCCAGGTCGACCCGGCCCGGCGGAGGGTCCAGGTCCCAAACGACCCAATCCGGGTGGCTCGGGTCGGCGACGCGGACCGGGGGGGCGTGGAAGGTGATGACTCCGAGGTTCGCGTAGTAGAGGATGCCATCGGTGTCGTGGACCACCGGATAGACCGTTGTGCCACCGCCCTCCTTGGGGGTCTCGTGCCGGCCGATGAAGTCCGGGTAGTGGTCGGGGGCGTTCTTCTGCATGAACCCGTCGGCGCCGATTCCCTTGGGGTAACGCTCCACCGTGAGAGCCCGATCTGTGATGTACGGCAGCAAGGAGTCAGCGACCGCTCCGTAGTAGTCGAAGACATCGCCTTTGGTGATGCCGTCGGCGGGGAACACGACGCGGTCGGAGTTCGTCACCTCCACTCCACTCAGGTTATGTGACGTCGGAGCGGGTGAGTGCATCGCCAGCACCCGACATAGGCTGACTCGATGGATGCAACCAAGGTCATGGTCACCGGCGCCAGCGGTTTCGTGGGCGCCGAGATCACCCGTCAGCTGCTCTCTCGGGGATACCACGTCATGGCCACGACGAGAGACGCAGGCAAGGCACGAGCCCAGGGTCATCTGACCTCCCTCCCGGGTGCGGACCAGCGTCTGGATCTCCACCAGGCCGACCTACTGAGCCCCGGCGACTACGACGACGCTGTCGAGGGCTGCGTCTACGCCCTCCATGTCGCCTCGCCTTACGTCCTCAACGTCGAGGACCCACAGCGCGACCTGGTCGACCCCGCGGTCAAGGGCACTCTCTCGGTCCTCGAATCGGCAGCCAGGACACCCACGGTGCGGAGAGTGGTCCTCACCTCTTCGTTCGTCGCGATGCAGGGTCCGCCCGAAGGAAAGGTCTTCAGCGAGGCCGACTGGAACACCGTGGCCTCGCTCGGCTACCAGGCATACGACTACTCCAAGACCATGGCCGAGCGGGCGGCATGGCAATACGTCGAGACTCGGCACCCCGAATTCGACCTCGTCGCCATCAACCCCACAAGCGTGATCGGGCCGAGCCTGATACCGGCACGCAACGAGAGCCATGGGTTCTTCGTCAGCCTCACCGATGGCACCCAGCCGGGGATCCTCCCCTTCGACTTTCCATTCGTCGACGTGCGGGACGTCGCTCTGGCGCACATTCTCGCCATGGAGAGCCCCCTGGCTCGGGGCCGATACATAGCCACCGCGGGCACCAGCGGGCCGGTGAGATTCGCGGAGATCGCCAGGGAGATGGGACTCGATCAGAGATATCGAATCCCCCGACTTCGACTCGATGGGCCGGTCGGGTCGAGGGTCGCCCGTCTGGCCGTGCCTCTGCAGCCGAAAGGAACCCGTGACTTCCTCCGGTCCGCGATGGGGCGTCACTTCGTGCTCGACAACACCAAGATCCGCCGCGAGTTGGGCATGGTGCTCCGTGATCTCGACGAGACCATCCGCGACACGTGGCTGGACCTGGAACGATGGGGTCATCTGGGCCGGACAAGGAAAGCCGCGGCCCGGTGATCAACCCGTCCTGATGACCACGAGCTGATCGGCTGCCGACTCGGCGCCCCACACTTCCCCCGGCCGGCCGTGGATCTGACGAACCTCACCCGGCAGGCTGGGGAGGGGGTAGCTGTCGAAGACCTCGGTCTCGGGGTCGAAACGGACGAGGGCGTTGGCGCCGAAGTCGCTGAGCCACACGATGTCCTGGTCGTCGACGAACACGGCGTAGGGGGCCGGACTGTCACCCGGCAGACGCCACGTCTCCCAAGTCCCGTCCGTGGTCGAGTAACGGCTCAGGTTCCCCGAGTTCCACTCGCTCACCCAGACTCCGTCGGTCGAGTCGGCCCAAACCCGTCGCGCACCCTGTCCGGGGGTGGGCGGCTCGATCACTGCGGCAACACCCTGTGGGGCGATCTCACCGATGTAGGAGCCCGCCAGGGAGGCGTAGAAGATGGCTCCGTCGGGTGTCGTCGTGATCCCGTAGGGCCCACGACCCCGCGGTGCCTCGAATATCTCGGTCTCCCCGGTCGCCGGATCGAGCACCCCGACGACCCCCGCCTGGCCGGTGAACCAGAGCCGGCCGTCATCACCGAAGGTCGCCGTGTTGAGATTGGCGTTGGCCGTGTCGTCGGGAAGCGGATGGATGGTGACCGCATGGGTCTCGGGGTCGACGCTGACCATGGCGTTGAGCCCACTGTCCGTGATCCACGGCGTGCCCTCGGAGTCGACGATCACACCATGGGGCCTGGATCCGGGGCCAAGTGGGATGTGAACGGTCTCACCGGTCTCCGGATCGAGCCAACCCAGCTCACCACTCCCCTGCGCGGTGTACCACACCCCCCCGTCGAGAGCAGGGGCGACGTCGTGGGGGTGTGTCCCCGGTGGCACCGGGTAAGCCTCGATCCGCAGGTCGGCGGGATGAGTGGTGGTTGTCACCGCGGTCGATGGCGTGGCGGTGGTCGTCGTAGAAGTGGCGGGACCGGTCGTGACCGGGCCACCGGTCGTGACTGGGCCACCGGTCGTGGTGGTGCCGGTCTCGGAGACACAGCCGACCACGACGACGAGTAGGCCAACCCAACGGTAGCCCAGACGTGGCCCCACTCGGTTCATCTCTCTCGGAAGAGACCGGCGACGAGATTCGCCAACACGGTGAGGACCACGCTGACCAGGATCATCGAGGTCAGCGGGATGAGGACGGTGCTGTTCTCGTTCTCGATGCGGATGTCGCCCGGGAGATGCCCAAACCATGAGAAGGCCCCCGGGAAGAAGCGCAGGACAAGACCCGTCACCGCAAGACCGGCACCTATCAGGATCAGCAGGTTGCCGATGCTCATGCTGGGAGGGTATCGCTCAGAAGCGGATACGAGCCTCGGTCTCACCGTCGACGACCCGGCCCGTAGGTCGGAACCCGTAGCTCCTGTAGAAGGGCCCGGGCGATCCCCGACCCTCGGCCCAGCTGGTGACCAAGGTCTCGGCACCCCAGCGCCGGCACTCCTCGACGACGGCGCGAGGGTCATCCCGCCGATGCCCCTTCTCTGGTGGAGTCGATCGACCAGCAGGCGCCACAGGAAAGGCTCGGGGTGATGATCGGTGACAAGGGCCACTTATATCTTTTCGGAC
>JAKEHF010000077.1 GCA_022615295.1 Actinomycetota bacterium
CGTCGATGCTGCCGCCGTCACGGGCCACCACGACCGGATGGCGGTAGTCGTTTGCGATCACCATCGGGGAGACCCGCATCGCCGTCACCTCCGCCGCCAGCATGAGCAGGGGCATCACCGCCAGACGGGAGCTGATGTGATCGGCGGTGCAGGCCACCTCGAACCCGGCGTCCTCGGCCTTCCTCATCGCCTCGACCAACTCGCCACGCGTGGGAATGCCGCCGAAGGAGATACCGAACCGGAAAGGATGCCGTTCCATGTTCGAGCCGCATCCAGGGGTGGCCACACCGTAGGCGTAGCCACCCACCGGGCTTGATCAGGCCCCCACCTCGACCGGGACCCCCACTAGGGACCCGTACTCGGTCCACGACCCGTCGTAGTTCTTCACCTCTCGGAACCCGAGCAGCTCATTGAGCACGAACCAGGTGTGTGACGACCTCTCCCCGATCCGGCAGTAGGCGATCACCGGACCGTCGCCGGTGATCCCCTTCCCGGCGTAGAGGGCCGTCAGCTCGTCGAGGCCCTTGAAGGTCCCGTCCTCGTTGGCCGTCTGTGACCAGGGGATGTTGGCCGCACCCGGGACGTGACCGGGGACGTAGGGCTGCTCCTGGGGAAGATGCGGTGGCGCCATCACCTCGCCGGAGAACTCGGCCGGAGAGCGGACGTCCACCATCTGCCCGCCGTTCGTGGCGAAGCCGATGACCTCCTCACGGCTGGCCCGGAGCTCAGGTCGCTCCTCACCTCTCACCCGGAAGGTGGCCGGTTCCCGGTCGGGAGTCTCGGTGGTCATGGGGCGATCCTCCAGCTCCCACTTGATCCTCCCCCCGTCGAGGAGCTTGACGTCGTCGATACCCCTCAGCTTGCAGAGCCAGTAGGCGTAGGCGGCGAACCAGTTGTTGTTGCCCCCATAGAGGACAAGGGTCTGGTCGTCGCTGATCCCCTTCGACCCGAGGAGGGCGGCGAACTGTGCGGCGTCGATGAAGTCCCGACGGGGCAGGTCGTGCAGCTCCTTCTTCCAGTCGAGGGAGACCGCCCCGGGGATATGGCCCCCGTCGTAGGCGGTGGTGTCCTCGTCGACCTCGATCACGGCGATGCTCGGGTCTTCGAGCATTCCGGCGAGGGTCTCGGTGTCGATGAGCACCCCGGTGTCGGTGCGTGTGGTCATCGATGTCTCCTTCCGGCCGGGGTGTATGTTCTCTACCCGGTCTGGTGCATTTTTCGCGGATCCGGGTTCCGGTTGGGTAACCGTCGGGTACACGTTGATGACCCTACACGTGAATGTTCTGGGTCCCCTCGAGCTGTCCGTCGAGGGTGAGGCGGTCGATCCGGGCAGCCCCAAGGCCCGGGCGCTGCTCGTCGCCCTGGTGCTCCATCGGGGCCGGGTGGCGTCGGTCGAGACCCTGGTCGAGATGCTCTGGGGCGACGACCCCCCGACCACGGCCCACAAGAGCATCCACAAGTACGTCTCACTGCTGCGACGTCCCCTGGGCGACGCGATCGTCACCCGTACCGGTGGCTACATGGTCGATCGAGAGAAGGTGGTCGTAGACGTCGATCGGTTCGAGGAGGCCTTGAGCGGAGACCCTGATATCGAGACCATACGCGAGACCCTGGCCCTGTGGCGCGGCGACCCCTACCCGGAGCTGGCCGATACCGACGCCGGGGTCGCCGAGGCGGGTCGGCTCGGTGAGATTCGTCTCCGGGCGATCGAAGCCCTCCTGGCGCGGCATATCGAGGCGGGGAGAGCCGCCGAGGTCGTCGGGGATCTGGAGACGCTGGTAACGACGCACCCTTATCGGGAACGGCTGTGGGCCCTCCTGATGCGGGCCCTCTACAGGTCGGGGAGACAGAGCGAAGCCTTGGGCGCGTTCGCCCGTCTGCGCCGGGTCCTCGGGGAGGAGCTTGGCATCGACCCATCGCCCGAGCTGCGCACCCTCGAAGAGCAAATCCTCCTCCACGACCCCGCCCTGGCCCCACCCGCTCCCGCTGTCCACAACCTCCCGGCGACGATCACCAGCTTCATCGGCCGTGACACCGAGATGGAAGAACTGGGCCGTCTCCTCGCCACCACACGTCTCGTCACCCTCCTCGGGCCCGCGGGGTCGGGAAAGACCCGTCTCGCCATCGAGACCGGCCGATCGCACCTCGGCCGTTTCCCCGACGGTGTCTGGTTCATCGACCTGGCGCCGGCGCTCTCCCCCGACCAGGTGCTCGAGTCGATCGCCAAACCGCTTGGGGTGGGGAGGTTCGGTGAGGCGGAGCTAGGGGGTCTTCTCTTCGGCTATCTGGCCGAGCGCGGTCCGCTGCTCATCGTGGACAACTGCGAGCACCTGGTGGCCAAGGTCGCCGAGACGGTGCGGACCCTCCTCGAGCGCTGCCCCCGCCTCGTAGTCCTGGCGACCAGCAGGGAACGGCTGGGGGTCACCGGCGAGACCATCTTCGACGTGATGCCGCTCCCCTATCCCGGTGTCGACGACCCGGTCAGCGAGGTGTACGACGCAGTCCGTCTCTTCATGGACAGGGTGAGATCAGTGACCGGGGCAGGCGAAGGAACGCCCGAGGTGGTCGGGGAGATCGTTCGTCGTCTCGACGGCATCCCACTGGCGTTGGAGCTGGCCGCAGCCCGAGTCCGCGGCCTGGGTCTCATCGAGCTTCGTGACCATCTCGACGACCGTTTCTCAATCCTCTCCTCGCCCACCGGCGTCGACCGTCACCAGACCCTCCAGGCGGCCGTCGATTGGAGCTACCGGCTCCTCGGAGTCCCCGAGCAGGTCCTTTTCCGACGCTTGTCCGTCTTTCGGGGCGGTTTCGATCTCGACGCGGTGGTGGCGGTGTGTGGCTTTGAACCGGTCGAGCCGAGGACAGTGCCCACCCTCCTCTCCGACCTGGTCGACAAGTCCCTGGTCACCGCCGTCGGCGGCGCAAGTCGGGTCCGTTACAACCTCCTCGAGACGTTGCGGGAATATGCGGCGCAGGCCGCAGACCCGTCCGAGTCGACCCGTCTCCGTGACGCCCATGCCGGACATTTCCTCGAGATCGCTGAGAACGCCCAGCGTTTTCTCCGCGGGCCGGAGCAGCGGGAGTGGCTGGCCCTTCTGCGCACCGATCACGACAACCTCCTGAAGGCACTGCGCTGGGTGGCGACCACGTCACCGGAACTGCTCGCCCGCTTCACCATCGCCCTCAGTCCGTTCTGGGACCAGGTCGGTCCGCGTGCCGAGGGCCACGAGTGGACGATGCGTGCGATCGAGGTCTCGGCCGGGCTCGATCCTCGTCTCCGGGTCGATCTGCAGATCGAGGCCAGCAACCTCGCCTCGTCTAAGAACGCTGCGGTGCCTCGGGGCTACGCGTTGGGAGCGGTGGACGAGGCGAGGGCGATCGGCTATCGGCTGGGTGAGGCTCGGGCACTCCTCGCGTTGGCCTGGGCCTACGCCATCGACGCCCGAACCGAGGAGGCCAACGCCATCGGAGTGGAGGCCTTCGAGCTCCTCGGCGACGACGATCCCTGGGAGCAGGGGCTCTGGTACGAGCGGATGGGCCAAGCCAGCTTCAAGGACCCGGAGCGCTCCCTGGAGATGCTCGGGAGGGCTCTCGACATCTACCGAACCGTCGGCGACCGCAGCCGGGAAGCCCTCGTCCTCTACAAGGTGGCCGAGCAGCTCGCGGGGAGTGGTCGTGACCTCGAGGGAGCGCTGGCCCACGCCCGGAGTGCCATCGAGGTCTGCGAAGAGGTGGGCAACATCCACGACGGGGCCCACGCACGGCTCGAGTACGGAAAGGTGCTTCGCCGAGCCGGCCGCTTCGCGGAGGCGATGGCCACCCTCGAGGAGGCCCTTGCCGAGCTGACCAAGCAAGGTGACGAGCGGTGCACCCTTCGCAGCCTCACCGCCATGGGGATCACCCATCTCGACGCCGGCGACCCCGCGGCCGCGCGAGAGCTTCTCACCATCAGCCTGCAACAGGGACGGGCCCTCGAGGAGCAGCGGACCACCCGCACCGCCCTCGCCGGGATGGCACGTATCGCCGCCGATACCGGTGACACCGCCCAGGCGGTGACCCTGTTTGGGTTCGTCGATGAGCTGGGGTCCCGACTCGACATCCCCGCCTCGGAGGTATCACAGAGCAAGCGCGAGGCCAGACTCGCCACCCTCGCCGAGGGTTTGGGTCACGCCGAGTTCGACCGTCTCTGGGAGATGGGCCAGAAGATGACCATCGAGGAGGCGGTCGAGCTGGCCCTGGCACCGTCCCCCACCGTTCTGTGAAAAGCGCACGATCTCCGTCCAATCCGGATGAGCTCCGGCGACGAATCGAAGACATGGCAACGGCCCTTTGGACGCGCCCGCTGCGGGCTCATTGGTTTAACGTCGAAGCGAGGCCAGCCATCGCAGAGTTTGAGAAACGCGCCGCCAACGACACCCCGGATGACCTGCTGGTACGCGTCGGTCTCGACGACCGGGAGGCCTTCTCCCGTCTTTACGACATCATGTCCTCCCTCGTCTACGGCCTCGCCCTGCGTATCACCAGGTCGCGGATGCACGCCGAGGAGGTGACCCAGGAGGTATTCGTCCAGGTGTGGAGCCAGGCTGCGCGGTTCGACCCGGCGAGCGGTTCGGCTCGCGCCTGGGTTTCCACCATCGCCCACCGGAGATCGGTCGACGTCGTGCGTCGCTCGCAGTCGACCCGGAATCGAGAGGAAGGGATGAACCCCGAGCCGGATCGGACTGACATCGCCGAGGATGTCGTCGAGGCCGATGAGCGGGAGCGAGTCCGCTCGGCGCTCTCGGAGCTCAGCGACCTGCAGAGGCAGGCGATCGAGATGGCCTACTTCGGTGGCATGACCTATCGGCAGGTGGCCGAGGCTCTCGGCACTCCCCTTGGAACGGTCAAGACCAGGATGCGTGACGGGTTGGCCAGGATCAGGGAGATCATGGAGGGCGAAGATGGCTGAGATGCACGACCTCGTTGCCGCCTATGCCCTCGACGCTCTCGATCCGGAGGAGGAGTTTGCTTTCGAGGCCCACCTGGAGACCTGCCCGTCGTGCCAGGCCGAGCTTGCCTTGCTGAGGGGCGGCGCGGCTGACTTGGCCGGGTCGGTGGCGACGAGACCGCCGGCTCATCTCAAGGAAAGGGTGATGGCGGCCACCGAGCCAGAGGTCGTTCCGATTCAGCTTGCCCGGGCCCGCCGGCCGACGGGATGGCTCCTCGGGGTCGCAGCAGCTGCCGCGCTGATCGTCGGCGGCGTTTGGGCGGCGACGAGTGGCGGGGAGGAGGACCTGGTGGCCGCGGTGCTCGAGGCGACGGACGCCCAGACGATCGACTTGGAAACAGCCAACGGCTCGGTCCGGTTCGTCTACTCGACTTCCCTGGAGGCAGGTGTGTTCGATGGCGAGCGTCTCGACTCGGTCGGCTCCGAGGAGCTCTACCAACTCTGGCTGATCGGCGCCGACGCAGTCCCCGAGTCGGCGGGGGTCTTCGAGCCCGGCGACCGGGAGGTCCTCGTCGAAGGGATCGAGACGGGGCTGGCTCTGGCCATGACAGTGGAGCTGGCGCCCGGAGTCGGGGCCCCGACGTCGGATCCCCTTTTCGTCGCCGAGCTGTAGCCGAGGTTCGGCGCTTTCCGGTCGATGGGGGTCGAGATCGGCTCGGGTCGCCACCAAACCGGCAGCGGTCCTGCTGCGAATCCTGGGCGTATCGATGTCCACCGCCTCTCCAAGACAAGGACTTGTCATGAGTCGGAGGCCGGACGCCCCAAAGAAAGGGAAGCAATGAGAAGAGGACGACCAACCCTATGGCTGCTGGCCGCACTCGCGCTTGCAGTCGCAGCCTGCACCGCCGGCGAGGGCACCCCGACGACCGTCGCCGAGGAACCCGCCACAACTGTAGAGATGACGGACGAGGGCCTC
>JAKEHF010000007.1 GCA_022615295.1 Actinomycetota bacterium
AGCTCGGGCCCCTTGATATTGAGGAAGTAGGAGCGCACGTCGGGGTTCCCGGTGATCTCGGAGACCTTCTGGGCGAGACTGTTGGCCACCGCCTTGGCGATCAGGGTCTTTCCACAGCCGGGAGGGCCATAGAGCAGGATCCCCTTGGGCGGGTCGAGCTCGTACTCCTTGAAGAGGTCGCGATACAGGTAGGGGAGCTCCACGGTGTCCCGAATCTGCTCGATCTGGACGGCCAGACCACCGACGTGGTTGTAGGTGATGTCGGGGACCTCCTCGAGGACAAGCTCCTCCATCTCCGGACGCTCCATCTTCTCGTGGACAAGACCGGTCTTGGTGTCGATCCGGACGTAGTCCCCGGGACGGAGATAGACGTCGCTCATGATCTCCGACCTGCCCAGGACCCTCTCGTCGTCCCCGTGGCCCATGAGAACGACACGACCGTCGGGGAGTGCCTCCCTGACCCGGAGGACGTCACCGCTGGTCTCGAAGAAGCGGAAGTCGATGATGTTGAAGGCCTCGTTGAGAAGGACCTCCTGGCCCACCTGGAGCATCTTGACCTCGACGTTGGGCTGGGCCGCGACGCGAAGCTTGCGGTTCCCGGTGAGAATGTCGACAGAGCCGTCGGCGTTGGTCTGGAGAACGGTCCCGAAGTTGTTGGGGGGGGCGGTGAGCTTTTCCACTTCTTCCCTGAGTATCCCGAGTTGCTCCCGCGCCTCCTCGAGCAGCTGGGAGAGCTTGTCGTTCTGGGTGACGGCGCGGTCGAGCCGATCCCGGGTGCGGCTCAGCTCGGCTTGCACCTCTTCGACGTTGCCCGGGGCCTCGCGCAGACGGCGACGGAGATACGACACCTCCTCCTCGAGGGCCGCCGCCACCTTGCGAAGCTGGCTCACGTCTTCGGGTGTGCGTCCTTCATCCACGGCATCCTCCTACCTGACCGCCGCCTCTGGTCAGTATACGAACGGCTTCGGTTAGTTATCCGGGTTACTTGATAGTCCGCTGAACCCCTTGGCTACCAGCCCAGGGTGACGCGAACCCGCCGACTAGGAGACGGGTCTCGAGCGAGAACCGACCCTCCTCATGAACACGAGGAACCCGGTGTGACCGATCATGGCGTGCTCGGGACGCACGCTTCGGCCATCTATGTTCCAGTCGCGGAGGAGGAACTCCTTGACCTCGATCTCTGCGAACGCCCCGGTTTCCCGTGCCGCAGACACGGTCTCGGACAGCTGGGGGACGGTGGGCAGGTAGCAGCAGAGGACCCCACCGGTGGGCTGATGTCGTGCCGCCTCGGCGATCACCGGGGCCGGCTCGGGGAGGTCGAGGACGATCCTCTCCGGTCTCAGACCAGAGACCACCTCGGTCACGTCACCGACCAACAGCTCCACGTTGGGCGGGACCGAGCCGAACCATCGCTCGATGGCCTTCCGGGCGTGGGCGGCGTGGTCGTCACGCCGCTCGACGCTGACCACCCGACCCGTGGGCCCGACCGCTCTCGCCAACCCCAGGGTCAGTGCCCCCGACCCGGTGCCGGCCTCGAGGACTGTCATCCCAGCACCGATGTCGCCCCAGACCAGGATCGGACCCAGGTCCTTTGGGTAGACGACCTGGGCGCCGCGTTTCATCTTGAGCACGTAGTCGGCCAGCCGGGGCCGGATGAGGAGCATCTCCACCCCGCTGCTCGCCTCGACCCAGGTGCCGTCCTCGGCGCCGATCAGGGCCTCGTGCGGTATCGACCCCTGGTGGAACTGAAATGTGCGCCCACGCTCGAGACGGAGGAGGAAGTGTCTGCCCTTGGGATCAACGAGGAGCGCCGGATCCCCCTCTGTGAACGTCATCTGAAGAAGGTGGCGGCGGTGAGGCCGAGCAGACCGATGACCATTGCCACGACGATCACCCAGATCACGACCCGGACGAATCTCTTGCTCTGCATCTTCTCGTTAGGGTTCGGGCGGGAGTAACGGTAGAAGACGGCACGGTAGAAGATGGCGAAACTCACGGACAGAATCCTCAAGAGGGCGCTGGGGTCCTCGGACATCCGGCTCGAGGCTCGCCGCCGCACGATGCGTGGTCTCCGAGACAGCGACGACCGCCAGCTCTACATAGGGCTCGCCCTCGCCGCCCTTTCGTATCTGAGGAGGACCGCCCCCCGCCGCCAACTCGTTTATCGCCGTGAGCTGCGGGAAGACGCCGCCCTCGTCATCTATCACAAGAGCTCCACGGACCCCCGTTTGGAGATAGTCCGGCGCAAGTAGGGGTTCTGCTGGTCAACTGACCGTTCTGTGAAGATCTGCCGGGGCTATATACGTGAAGATCTTCACAGAACGAGTCGGAACCACCGCTCGCCACAGAAGGGGGTTGAAGGCCGGGCCTGTCCTCGCAGATTATGGGGTATGGGTTGGGACCAGGAGATAAGAGAGCTAGCCAGAGCCCATCACGGGCACGTCGATAGGGCATCGGCGCTCTCGTTGGGCGCAACCGAGGAGACGATCAGGTGGCAGATCCTTATGTCACGCTGGCGGTCGGTGCACCCGGGGGTCTACGACCTCAACGTCACGCCCCCATCGTGGGAGGGGCGCCTATATGCCGCGGTGCTGGCGGCGGGGGCGGATGCCCTCGCCTCCCATCGGTCGGCTCTGAGACTCTGGGGTGTGGAGCTGACACAAACTCAGTTGGTGGAGCTTACGGTTCCCTACGATGACCGACCCGTTCCCGAGGGCGCGATCGTCCACCGCACGCGGCGTCGCGTTGAAGCGGCGGAAGTGGCGGGGATTCCTGTGACATCGGTTGAGCGCACCCTGCTCGACGTTGCGGCTCTCCTGCCTGTCACGGCGCTAGAGAGAACCTGTGCGGCGGCGATTCGTCAGGGCATCACCGACGGCGACCGGGTAGCTCGGCATATCGGCACCTATGGCGGTCGTGGCGTCAGGGGCACGAGGAAGCTCCGTTCCGTGCTGGCCATGGTGGCTGACGAGGCACTGGGGAGTAGCGCCGAGATCAGATTCGCCCAACTGCTGCGACGTGCGGCCATCCCCCAGCCGGTACCGCAGCTCCAGATCGCCCTCGGCGACGGACGACACGTCTATCCCGACTTTGCCTGGCCAGATTTGAGAAAGATCGTGGAGATCGACGGTCACGACGCGCACTCCACGCCCGAACGGCTCCACGACGATCTCGTCCGCCAGAATCTCCTTCTCGATCTCGGCTGGGAGATGAGACGTTTCAGCGCCAGACGGGTCCGTCGCAACCCCGAGGAGGTACTGGCTGAGGTTCGCCGATTCCTGACCAACCTCAAGCAGCCCTGACGACCCCCAACTCCGTTCTGTGAAGATCTGCCGGGGCTATATGCGTGAAGATCTTCACAGAACGGGGCTAGACCCGGTAGACCTCCACCACCGTCTTGTTCCGGCCGCCACGACGTCGGCCGACCACGAAGGCGGTGATCACCACGCCGGCGACCAGGGCCGCACCCCACATCCCCTTGTTCTTGGCGACGCGCTTGGTGTCCTCGACGGCGCCGATCAGCTCCCGCGCCTTCGCCTCGATGTCGGCCCTGCTGATCGTCACTCCGGACCAGCCTCCCCACCACGCTCCAGCGCCGCCTGGATCCGCCAACCGATCACACCGGCGACGACCAGGGCGCTCGCCGCGGTGATGGCTCGGGCGAGCACCACCCACCACTCCCCCTCGGGCAGCCACATCCTGAGACCCGAGTAGAGACCGAGCACAAGCAGGAAGACCCCGGTCGCCATCACCATCGAGCCGCCGATCCCCATGCCGGCCTGTTTCCCCAGCTTCTTGGCCGGTTCGAGCGTCTCCTGGCGTAGGTACTCCCGCGACATGTCGTACAGCTCGGTGGCGATCTGAGGGATCTCCCGGGGATTGGACATGTGCCGGGAATCTAACAAGGCCTGGACAGGGCGCCAGGCGAAGTTATGGTGCCAGCACGTGGATTTCGTAGCCTCCCTACGCTCCCTGGGTCCGCGTTATCTGGCCCTATGGGTCGGGCAGACCGTCAGCCAGTTCGGCACGTATGTGGCGGTTTTCACCATCCCGCTCCTCATCAAGTTCATCCAGGAGAGCCGGGGCAGCGAGTCGACGCTCGACTTCTCCATCGCGTATGCCTTGGAGCTGGTCCCCACCTTCTTCGTCGGTCTGGTGGGCGGGGTCCTCCTCGACCGATGGCATCTGCGGCCGGTGATGGTCGCCACCAATCTCCTCCGCGCCTGCGCCTTCTTCTATCTCTCCTCCGAGGTGGGCAACTTCGGCACCGGCACCGTGTTCGCCATGGCCTTCCTCGTCGGATCGATGGCGACGCTGTTCGACGGCGCCCTCTACTCGATGATCCCCTCGCTGGTCGAGGAGGACCAGTTGGCCAATGCCAACGCCCTCGTCACCATGAGCATCCAGGCGAACTTCGCCCTGGGACCGGTCTTCGGCGGGGTGCTCGCCGCGGTATTCGCCGGCCCCGAGGTGGGTCTCTTCCTCACCGGTGTCACCTTCATCATCGCCGCCATCTGCCTCAATTGGGTGGGGAGGGTCCCCCATCATCGCGATCCGGCCGACGAGCGAGCCCCTTTCCTCACCGAGGCGATCAACGGGATCCGTTACATCTGGGCCGAGCCCCGCCTCCGTGTGACGACCATCGCCTCCGCTGTCCCCAACTTCGTGATCGGCTTCATCGAGGCCACCTTCCTCGTCCTCTTCCTCGACGTCCTGCTCGTCCCGGGCACAACTGAGGCGGGTCTGATGCTGAGCGCTATGGGCGTCGGCGGTGTCTGCGGAGCCCTTGTCGCCCCGGCGATCACCCGACACTTGGGACAGGGCAGGACCATGGTGCTGGGGATGGCGGTCGCCGGCCTCGGTCTCTTCGCCGTGATGTTCACCACCTACGGACTCCTCGCCCTGGCCCTCCAGGTGGGTTGGATGATCGGCATCTCCGTCATCAACATCCCCCTGGCCACCATCCGCCAGCACTACTCCTCGGAGTCGATGCGGGGGCGTGTCATCTCGGCCAGCCGCGCCCTGGGCTGGGCGACCCTCCCCCTGGGCGCCCTGATCGGCGGATGGCTGGGCGCCACCGAGAGCACCTATCCATGGGTCGCCCGCTCCTTCCCCATACTCCTGATGGCCACCTCGCTCTGGCTGTTCACCACGGTCATCTGGTCCGACACCTTCGAACCGGGATACACCCCGGACTCGGGGGCGTCATGGCTGGGGCGGATGATGCGGCGAGTCGAGCCACCCACCGTGGCGGATCCCGTGGAGGTCGACATCACCGACTCCGAGGTGGCTCACCCCTCCGGCGAAGCGACGTCGTGACCCGAGCCCTTCAACCGGGCTCTCCGGGGTGACGATGATTGGGCAGAGGAGATGCCGATAACCACTCTCGTCGAGACCGGGACCCGCATGCATTCCCGGGAAAGCCGGGCCCTCTTCTCTCTGTTCGCCATCGATACCAGGGCGCTCGCCTTGGTCAGGGTGGGGTTGGCCTCGATACTCATCTATCAGGTCCTGACGACTCCCTTCCCGAGCGCTCCGGCTTCGCTGATCGACTACAGCCTTTTAGCCGCCCTCCCCTTCGCCGTCGCCCTCCTGCTCGGTTATCGG
>JAKEHF010000078.1 GCA_022615295.1 Actinomycetota bacterium
GTCCCGATCAGGATCCAGCTCCCCCCCGATCGGTAATGGGCCTGGGCGCCGGATATCCCGACTCCGGTCGAGTCGTAGAGACACACCGTGGCGGACACCGCGGCGACGGCGGGGAGGGCCATTGTCGCCACCACTGCGGCGGAGACGAGGAGCCCGATGACCCGTGAGGCCTGGTGTACGCGTCTCACGTAGTTCGTATCGACACGCTGCGGGCCCTCTGAATGATGATTCAGATGTTGTGCCGGGGTGACTAGTCACCCCGAAGTTGGCCCCTATTTCCTGGCTCTGATGATCACAGAGTCCATGCCCTCCGTCACCACGTGGGTCGGCTCCAGGGTGATCGACTCGAACCCGGCGTCCACGAGACCAGACCTGTATTCGGCGTAGGAGAGAGCCCCGGCTATGCACCCCACCCAGTCGCCGCGCTCGGCGCGCTCGGCGGGGCTGAGATGGTCCTGGGCGACGATGTCGCTGATCCCGATCCGACCTCCGGGCTTGAGCACACGATGGATCTCGGCGAAGACCTTCGGCTTGTCGACAGAGAGATTGATCACGCAGTTGGAGATGACCACATCGACGGTCTCGTCGGGCAGGGGGATGTCCTCTATATAACCCTTGAGGAACTCGACGTTCCCCAAACCCGTCTCGGCGGCGTTGCGACGGGCGACTTCGAGCATCTCGTCGGTCATGTCGAGCCCGTAGGCGAACCCCGCGGGACCCACCCTGCGAGCCGACAGGAGCACGTCGATGCCACCACCCGAGCCCAGGTCGAGGACCGTTTCTCCCGGTGAGAGCTCGGCGACCGCAGTGGGATTGCCACACCCGAGACTGACCTCGGCAGCCCGGTCGGGGATATGGGCGAGGTCGTCGGTCGTGTAGGCGCCACCGGTGACGTCCCCCGTTGAACAGCAGTCGCTGTCGCAGCAGGACCGGCTGGTGGCCGCCACGGCGTAACGCTCCCTGACCTGCTCACGCATCTCTGTGCTCACACTGCTCTCCTCGTATCGACGACTGTCTATGTGAGCGACTCTACGCGACGTATCGACAACTGTCAATACGTGTTAACCTCTGGCCATGGATCGAGAGTGCTGTGCCCCCGTGGTGGAGACCCCGCTCACCGTCTCCGAATCGGAGATCATCTCGTCCACCTTCCGAGTGCTGGCGGACCCCGTTCGTCTCCGTCTGCTCAGTATCATCGCCAGCGTCCCCGAGGGGGAGGTGTGCGCCTGCGACCTGACGACGCCCGTGGGGAGGAGCCAGGCAACGGTCAGCCATCATCTCTCGGTCCTCCTCGATGCGGGTCTGGTCACCAGGGAGCAGCGGGGCAAGTGGGCGTGGTTCCAGGTGGCCCCCGGCCGCGCCGACTTCGTGCGGTCGGTTCTCGAGGGGAGCGAGACGAAAGTAGCGGTCTGAGGGCCCGATCACTGTCACCCATGGAGACCATTCGCTCCGTCTCATCGTCATGCGACGGACACTTATCACCCTGACTCTGACGATGACCGTGGTCGCCTGTGGGGTGGCCCCGACGCCGGGGTGACCACCACAGGAGCCACATCCACGACCACGACTACCACGGCGGCCACATCTACGACGTTTGGCGTCACCACTACCACGACCCCCGCCACGACGACTACGTCACTCTCGACGACGACCACCCTGGCCGGACAGCCCGTCGACCTGGGGCCGGCCGACGGCGACGTCCTCATGGTGATGGGAGTGGCCCACGACGACGTGCTCAATCTGCGCACCGGCCCCGGGGTGGGCCAGTCGATCCTCGATGGGATCGAGCCCACTTACATGGGGCTGATCGCCGCCGGTGAGACCCGTCAGCTCCCCGGCTCCTTCTGGACCAAGGTCGACCATGCCGGGACCACGGGATGGGTCAACCTGCGTTATGTCGGTTACTCCGGCGACGTGGCCGACGTCACCGCACAGGTGGTGGCGGAGCTGGGGTCCAACCCGTCGGCGTCGTCGATGACCGAGCTCGGCATGCTCGTCGCCGAGGCCATGTCCGGTGAGGCAACTTCGCCCGCCATCGTCCAGGTGAGCCCGGTGACAACCGGCGACCTCGGAGAGGTGAGTTTTGACGTGGTCGGTCTCGACGACGACGCGGTCACCGGGGTTCGGCTCCATGTCTTCGGTGAGCCCGACGACGGCGGATTCACCCTGAAGACCGTCGAGATAATGGCGATCTGTGGCCGTGGGGTCGACGAAGGCGCCTGTGTCTGACGGTTAATCGGAGCCGTGGCCCGCCTGGCCCCGCCTACCGTGACGACGTGTGGTCGGACAGGAGTGTCAGACGAGTCGTCCTGGCTCGCTTCATCTCACGGGTCGGTGGTGAGGCAGCCTTCTTTGTCGGGATCTGGGGGAAGGCCGCCTTCGACCTCGAGGCGACGCCCGGTCAGCTCGCCGTGGTCATGGCCGCCCTCGGTGTGGCCTCCCTCATCGGGGCATCGGTCGCCGGAGTCCTCATCGACCGGTACGACCCGAGGAGAGTGCTCATCTGGAGTGAGGTCCTCTTCGCCCCCACCGCACTCGCCATGGTGTTCACCGACACCATCCCCACCCTGGCCGTCGCCACCTTCATGCTTGGGCTGGTGGGGGCCCCGGTCTTCACCGCCATAACCTCCTTCGCTCCGTTCCTCACCGACAACCAGGACGAGCTGGCCCGCGTCAACGGCCTGATCGAAGGGGCCTCTTGGACAGCGTTCATCGTCGGACCGGCTGCGGGTGCGGTCATCGCCTCGACCGTGGGCGTCGACGGGATCTTCGTCCTCGATGCGGTCACCTCCGCGGTCGGGGCGGCCCTCGTGGTCGGTGTGACGCTGCGTAGCCTGCCTGAGAGGGGGGAGAGCCACGGCGGCCTGGCCGAGCTCCGCGATGGCCTCGGCTTCGCCTATGGACATGACCGTCTCCGCTTCTACATCTGGCTCGGGAGCTCGGTGTGGCTGCTCTTCGGGTTCTTCAGCGCCTTGGAGCCCCTGTTCTTTCGTGACGTGGTCGGAGTGGAGGTGGAGACCCTGGGCTGGGTCAACTCCCTGATAGGGCTGGGTCTCGTCGGGGGGACGCTGCTCTCCTCGAGGCTCCCGGTGGGTCTGCGGACGGCCCGGACGCTGACCGTGCTCGTGGGGCTCAACGCCCTCGGGGTGGTGGCCTATGTGGGGACCGGCCGGCTCCTCGTGGTGATGATCGCCGGCGTGGTCTGGGGTGCGCTGATCGGGGTCCTCGTCCCACTCCATCGGACCCTGATCCAGATCAACACCCCGGACGATCTGGTGGGGAGGATCATGGGGGTCAACCAGATGCATTCCGAGGTCGGCCATCTGGTGCCGTTGGCGATCGCACCGGCCCTGGCCGCCCGCTACGGGGTGCAGGCCACAATGCTGGCGTCGGGGCTCGTCGCCGCCGCGGCGGCCCTGGCGGGATGGCGAGGGGCAACACGTCTCGACCGGACAAGGGTGGTCGAGGTCCCCGCGCCCGTGATCCCCGACCCCGACGCCGAGCCCAGGGCCGCCGGGCACTGAGCCGGGATCAAACCCTGTCGATCAGGGGAGGCTCCGGTGGCGCCGGTGGGGTCACCCCCGGTGGGGGCCCCCCGTGCCGGGCCCTGTAGGCGTTCAGAAAGCCGATGACCGCCGTGGGCAGGGTTGCGAAGACGTGCTCCGGCCCGACCATGTCGACGAGCCCGCCGCGCTCCAACTCCTCCCGCATCTCCGACTTGACCCGGGCCAGGGCGAGGACGATGCCGCGGCGTGCCAACTCCAGGTTGAGCTCGACGAGGGCGTCGATTGCCGTCAGGTCGATCTGGATGTTGGCCTCGAAGTTGAGTAGGAGCCACTCCACGTCGGGTGTCTCCTCGACGGCCTCGAGCACCCGGCGTCGGAAGTCCTCGGCGTTGGCAAAGAACAAAGGAGCGTCGTAGCGGTAGACCACGAGACCCGGGACCTGCACCGCATCGGCGTAGTCATCCACGTCGTGCATCCCGGCGACACCAGGGACATAGCCGAGGACCCCGTCGTGGGGCCGGGCGACACGTCGGAGCAGGTCGAGGATGGAGAGCCCCACGGCTATGCCGACACCGTCGAGGATGCCGACGAGGAGGACTCCGGCGGTGGTGGCCAAGGCCAGGGCCAGCTCGGTGCGTCTGAAGCGGCCGATGCGGACCAGGTCCGGCAGATCGATCAGCTTGAGGGCGGCCCACACCACCACCGCGGCCAGGGCCGCCTCGGGGAAGGAGGCGAGGAGCGGGCCGAGAAAGAGAAGGGTCACCAGGACCATCGCCACGGCGACCAGGGAGAAGAGCTGGCTCTTGGTCCCCAGGGAGTCCCCGATCGCGGTCCTGCTCCCCGAGCTGCTGACGGGGAACCCTTGGACGAGGACGACGCCGAGGTTGGCGGCGCCAAGGGCGAGGAGCTCCTGACGGGGGTCGACTGCATACCCGTTGCGGGTGGCGAAGGCCCGGCCGGTCAGGGCGTTGTCGGTGAAGGCAACCATCCCGACCCCGATGGCGGGGAGGGCCAGTGCGGTGAGATCGGACCAGGTGACCGAAGGGACGGTGGCGGAGGGGAGCCCGGCGGGTACCTGGCCCACCACCGCCACACCGTCCGCACCGAGATCGAGGACGGCGACCACAGCTGCGGCAAGGACCATCACCATCAGGGGGATCGGCAGCTTGGGATAGAGACGGGCCCCGATGACCAGAGTCATGAGCGCCACGATCGCGACGAGAACCGTGGGCAGATGGGCATCACCGAGTCGTGACAAGAAGGAGACGACGATCGCCAGCGTGGTCTCGCCCTCGAGCTCGACTCCGAGCACCGTGTCGAGCTGGCTGACGATCATGAGGACCGCCACCCCCATCAGATACCCGACCAGCACCGGCTTCGAGAGGAGGTCTGCGAGGAATCCGAGCCGGGCCAGCCAGGCGATCAGGAAGAGCACGCCGACCACCCCGGCCAGGGCCGCCGCCAGGGCCGCGTAGCGAGCGGGGTCGCCGGCGGCCAGGGGGCCCACTGCCGCCGCCGTCATCAAGGCCGTTGTCGACTCGGGGCCCATGGAGAGCTGTCGTGAGGAGCCGATCAAGGCGTACGCCACCATGGCGACGATCACCGACCACAGCCCGGTAACCGGTGGCAGACCGGCGACCTCGGCATAGGCCATGACCTGGGGCACGAGGTAGGCGGCGACAGTGATCCCACCAACGAGGTCTCCCCGGAGCCAGGTTCGCTGATAGTCCCGAAGACGTCGGTAGCCCACCTCGCCGGGCACCGCGTCCACCTACCTGCGCTTGGCCAGGTCCCCCAGGATCTGCTGTGAGGCGAATCGACCCGGGGCACCCATGACACAGCCGCCGGGGTGGGTCCCCGAACCGCACTGGTAGTAGCCGTCGATCGGGGTCCGATACTGGTTCCACCCGGGTGCCGGTCTGAAGAAGAACATCTGGGGCGCCAGGAACTCCCCGGCGAAGATGTTGCCCTCGGTGAGACCCACCACACGCTCGATGTCGAGCGGTGTCACCACCTCGCGGTGCAACACCAGGTCACCGAACCCGGGGAACACCTCCTCGAGCCGTGCTTGGACGACGTCCCCCAGCCGCTCCCGCTCGGTGTCCCAGTCGGACTCCCGGAGGTGATAGGGGGCATATTGGATGAAGTTCGACATCACGGCTTTCCCCGGAGGGGCCATGTCGGGGTCGATGTTCGACTGGATGCAGGAGTCGATGTAGGGACGCTGGCTGTACCACCCATATTTGGCGTCGTCGAACGCCCTTTCCAGATAGTCGAGACTGGGGCCGATGTTGATGAAACCCCGATACATGTCGCTGCGCCCGGGCAGAGCCGGGTAGGTGGGGTTGGCGTCGAGAGCGAAGTTGACCTTGGCCGAGGTCCCCTGGAACCGGAACCGTTGGATGTCCTCCACCAGGTCGGCCGGAAGCTCACGGGGGTCGAGGAGCTGGAGGAAGGTGCGACGGGGGTCCACCGCGGAGACGACGGTCCTCGCCTCGATCTCGGACCCGTCCTCGAGGACCACGCCGGTGGCCTTGCCGTTCCTGGTCACCACGTGGTCCACCGGGGCTTCGAGCCTGATCTCGGCGCCGAGGGCCTGCGCCGCACTGGCCAGTACTTGGGTGAACCCACCGTTGCCCCCCTTGTGGAAGGCCCAGGCGCCGTAGGCGCCGTCGTGCTCGCCGAAGGAGTGGTAGAGGAGCACGAGACCGGACCCCTGCGACCTGGGCCCGACCTTGGTGCCGATGATCCCGGAGGAGGCGAGAAGACCCTGGAGGATGTCGGACTCGAAATAGTCCTCGAGGATGTCGGCGGCGCTCCCGGTGAGAAGTCTCACCAGGGAGTGGAGTACCTTTGGGGGCAGGTCGGCCAGATAGGAGCCGATAGCGGCCAGCCGGGCCCTCTCCTCGGGGTCCTTCGAGGTGATGTCGGGGGGGATGGAGTCCATCAGCGGTCTGATGCCGTGGACCGCCTGCTCCATCATGTGGCCGAATGCGTCGTAGGCGTCGGCGTCCCGTCTCGAGTGGCGGGCGATCTCGTGGTGGTTCTCGTTCTTGTCCTGACCGAACATCAGGTAGTCGCCGTTCTCCATCGGGGCGAAGGTGGTCGGCATGAGGAGGGGCATGAACCCATGCTTGGTCAGCTCCAACTCGTGGATGATCTCTGGGCGGAGCAGGCTCAGGGCGTATGAGAACGTGGTGAAGCTGAAGCCGGGGTGGAGCTCCTCCGTGATGGCCGCTCCCCCGACGAGATGACGTCGCTCGAGGATCAACGTGCTGAGACCGGCCTTGGCCAGATACGCCCCGTTGACCAACCCGTTGTGACCACCGCCGATGACGATGGCGTCGTACTTGTTCCTGGCGGCCATGCGCTACCTCATGCTGTCTTTCTCGGTGGGTTGTAGAACGGCAGACGGGTCACCACAGAGCCCACCATCTCATAACGATGGTCGATGGTCACCTCGAGCCCGACCTTGGTGCCCACCTTGGCGTGGTCGGGCCGGATCCGGGCGATCCCGATGTGATGCTGCAGCACGGGGGAGTAGACGAAGCTCGGGGTCCAGCCGATCTGTCTCACCTTCTCGTCGTAGATCATCATCCCCCCGTGCTCCGGCGTGTGGTCCTTGGGCGGGACGAGCCCCCGCGCGTTGTAGGCACGATCCCAGTCCTCCCAGTCCGCCATGATGCCGACCGTCCGCCATCGGGAGGTGCCCTCGGCCTTTTCCCGCTCGATGGCCCTGCGGCCGATGAAGGCCCTGTCGTCGCTCTCCAGGTCCCGCAGCATCCACCCCATGTTCAGCTCGAGGGGAGTGGCCCTCTGGTCGTCGTTCCAGGAGTAGCGCGCCGAGTAGAAGTCGACGTCGATGAGGATGAGCCCGGCCTCGATCCTGGTGATGAGGAGGGCGGTCTGTCCTGCCGGGATCACCCCGTATGGCGCCGCGGTCTCGAAGAGCCGGTCCCAAATCTCGAGGGCGTCGTCACGCTCCACCCAGATCTCGTAGCCGAGATCCCCGGTGTAACCGGTGCGGGAGATGGTCACCGGAACCCGCCCGATCTTGGCCGGGGTGAGGTGGAAATAGCCGATGGTCTCCATCTCGGGGGCCAGTTTGGAGAGGACCTCCCTCGCGTAGGGCCCTTGGAGGGCGAGCGCCCCGTACTCGTCCGAGACGTCCTCGATGATCACCCTCATCGGTCCCCGGAGATCCTCGAGATAGGCCTGGTTTGGCTCGGCGGCGGTGAGGAGGAACTCGTCCTCGGTGTGCCGGAAGATGACCCCGTCCTCCATGACCCATCCGTCGTGGTTGCACCAGGCGGTGTAGTGGGCCTGGCCGGGGCGGCACTTGCGGATGTCCCGGATCAGGACCCCGGAGAGGAAGCGCTCGGCGTCGGCGCCGTGGATGCGGTATTTGTAGAGGGGAGAGGTGTCGATGACCCCGGCCGAGTTGCGTATGGCGAAATACTCGAACTTGTCCGACATCTGATACCGGTCGGCGGCGAGATAGCCCGACCAGTGGCTCCACAACCCGGTCTGGTTCGCCACCGCCGTCCTGGGGTGGAACGGGGTCTCTCGGATCATTCACCTGCTCCTGGTCGGTTTCCTGAACAGCGGTTCAAGAATCTAGCTTGTCAGCCATGCGTGTGCTCGTGGTCGGCGCCGGTCTCGCCGGTCTCGCCGCGGCGAGACGGCTTAACGGGGCGGGTGCCGAGGTTACCGTCCTCGAGGCGCGGTCCCGGGTGGGCGGCCGGGTTTGGTCGGAGACACTGGCCAACGGCGAGGTGGTCGAGCTCGGTGGGGAGTGGATCGACGACGGCCAGGTCGTCGTCACCGCCCTCGTCGCTGACCTGGGGCTCGACCTGGTCGACACCGGACAGGACTTCATCCAGCGTGACTTGATCGGAGGCCCGGTGCTCACCCCCGAGGATCACGAGTCGGTGGCGACCCGGGTCCTCGAGGTCCTGGCGGACCACGTCGACCGTCTCCACACCATGACCATGGCCGACGTCCTCGCCATGACCGGGGTGAGTGGTCCGGCGATGACGGTGCTCGTCTCCCGTCTCACCGGGACCTTCGCCACGACACTCGACCAGGTGGGGGCCGAGGAGATGGGCGAGGAGTTCGGCATGAGCCAGGGGAGCAGGTATGTGCGGGTGGCAGGCGGCAACGATCGTCTCGCCATCGAGATGGCCAAGCATCTGGACGTCCGTCTCGAGACCCCGGTGACGACCGTCAGCGACAGCGGCATCGGGGTGGAGGCGGTGATACCCGACGGGACGATAGGCGCCGACTACGCGGTGGTGGCAGTCCCCCTCCCGGTGGTGCGACGCCCGGGATTCCTCCCCGACCTTCCGTCACGGGCGCGGGAGACGTTGGAGGCCATGGGGATGGGGACCGCGGTCAAGCTCGCGGTGGCGACGGCTGCCCAACCGCCGATGTTCCGTCGTCAGGAGTCCGACATACCGGCCTGGTACTGGACAGGGGCCCGTTCCGACGGACGGCCCCGGTGGGCGGTCACCGGGTTCGCCGGAACCGCAGCCGGGGTCGTCGCCATGAAGGGCGCGGTCGCCGAACGGGTAGCCAAGGCCGTCCCCGAGGTTGCCCTCGACGGCGACCCGGTCGTGGTCGACTGGGGCGAGGACCCCTGGGCCGGGGGCTGCTATTCGGCGATCGGTCCCGGGCAACGGGCAGGGCTCGCCGAGCTCGGTCGGCGTTTCGGGCGCATCGTGGCAGCCGGGGAGCACGTCAACGGGACCGGGACCATGGTCGGGGCGATCGTCAGCGGCTACGACGCCGCCGGTCTCCTCCTCACCTAGGGATCCTCGATCTCGGCGAGGAAGGCCGCAATGGCCGCGATCGTCTCCTCGGGGTGCTCCTGATGTGGCGCATGCCCGGCGCCGGGGAGCACCAGTCTCCGGGTCGGCCCGGTCACACCCGCTGTGACCAGGTCGAGCTGGGCTAGGGAGCCGTAGGGGTCGTCCACGCACTGGATGGCCAGCACCGGGCAGGTGACACCATCGAGAATGTCTCGTATGTCCCACCGGCGGAACTCGGGAGACAGCCAGACATCGTTCCATCCCCAGAAGGTGGAGGCCGGGTCGGTGTGATGTCTCGCCAGCCGTTCCGGGAGGTCGGTCGTCAGGAAGGCCTCCCGGGCCGTCTCGATTCCGGCGATCGTCCGGTCCTCGACGATCACGTGGGGCGCCAGCAGCACCAGCGCGGCCGGTTGACCGATCCCGGAGCCGGCGTAGATGAGGGCGATCGATGCCCCGTCGCTGTGACCGACGAGGACCGGTCGTAGGTAGTCCAGACTCTCCAAGACGACCGGGAGCACCTCCCGGGCCTCCCGATGCATGTACTCACTCTCCCGGGGAGCGCGAAGTACCTCCGAGCCCCCATAACCGTGACGGGAGAAGACCAATCCCCGGCGCCCGGTGGCGGCGCACAGCTCCGTGGGG
Source organism: Actinomycetota bacterium (assembly GCA_022615295.1). GTDB lineage: Bacteria > Actinomycetota > Acidimicrobiia > Spongiisociales > ZC4RG35 > ZC4RG35. The sequence continues at coordinate 9,959 of JAKEHF010000078.1, forward strand.
AACCCACGCCAGGTGCTCAGCGAGCCCAGACCCTCGTGGAGAAAGACCAGAGGGGCCGCACTTGGGATGCCCGAGATCTCGAGGTACTCGATCGCCCCCCTGGCGAGCTGGATCGTCTGCGGCGACATCGCTGGCCCCTCCACTTCCCGTGCGCGTAGGCTAACCCGCTGGTCAGGAGGCAGGGTCGACGGCGAGGAGGAGACGATGCAGACCACCGAGAACGCGAGCACCCTCATCGACGCCAACCTCGAGGCCGGTCGTGGCCAGACCCGGGCCCTGATCACCGCCGGCGACGAGGAGTGGACCTTCTCCGATCTCCATCACGCCGTGTCCCGGGTGGCCTCCCGTCTCGCCGACCTCGGGGTGCGCAGAGAGGAGCGGGTGCTCCTCGTTCTGGACGACTCCCCGGCGTTCCCGGCGTCGTTCCTCGGGTGCATGAGGATCGGGGCGATTCCGATCCCCGTCAACTTCCTCGCCCGGGGAGAGCACTTCGACTACTTCCTCGACGACTCCTATGCCGTCGCTGCCATCGTGGACTCCGTCTTTCTCGAGACCGTGGGACCCCGGGTCTCGGCCCGCCCCGGGGTCGGCCTGATCGTCGCCAACGGGGAGACGCCTCCGGGTGCCGAGGACCTCACCGAGTGGATGGCCGACGGGGTCGACGATCTGACGCCGGCGTCGACACACCCAGACGATCCCGGCTTCTGGCTGTACAGCTCGGGATCGACCGGGATGCCCAAGGCGGTGGTGCATCGCCACGCCGACATCGCATCCACCTGCCGTCTCTATGCCCATCCGGTCCTCGGGATCGGGCCCGGTGACGTGGTGTTCTCCTCGACGAAGATGTTCCACGCCTATGGCCTGGGCAACAACCTGAGCTTCCCTCTGTCCGTGGGAGCCACCTCGGTGTACCTCACCGGCCGGCCCACACCGGATCGTCTCCTCGAGCGGGTGGGGAAGCACCATCCGACTATCTACTTCTCGGTGCCCGCCCTCTACCACGCCATCCTCTCTCACCCCTCGTTCGCCGACACCGACTGGTCGTCGGTGCGGCTCGGGGTGTCGGCCGCCGAGCCGTTGCCGCCCGAGACCTGGCACCGGTTCCACGAGCGGACGGGGATCGAGATCCTCGACGGTCTCGGCTCCACCGAGATGCTCCACATCTACTGCTCGAATCGGGTGGGCAAGGTCAAACCGGGGACTTCGGGCACGCCGGTGGACGGGTATGAGCTGGAGATCCGCGACCCCGAGGGAGAGATAGTGGCCGATGGTGAGGCGGGCGAGCTCTGGGTCAGGGGGCCAAGTGCCCTCATGGGCTACTGGCACCAGGTGGGGCGGACCCGGTCGAAGCTCTCCGGGGGCTGGTTCGCCAGCGGGGACCGTTATCACCGCGACGACGACGGCTACTACGCCTACGAGGGCAGGGTGGACGACATGATGAAGATCGGAGGTCTCTGGGTCAGCCCGATCGAGATCGAGAACCGTCTCATGGAGCACCCTTCGGTGAGCGAGGCGGCGGTGGTCGGTGTCGACGTCGACGGCACATCCCGGATCAAGGCCTGGGTGATCCTGGCCCAGGGCGCCATCAGCGATGGTCTGGTCGGCGAGCTGCAGGAGTGGTGCAAGGAGGCGTTGCTCCGCTATCAGTACCCGCATCTGATCGAGTTCGTCGACGACTTCCCCAGGACCCCGACAGGCAAGATCCAGCGGTTCAAGCTGCGTGAGGCCGGGGCCTAACCGCGGTCCGGGGCGGCTCCCAGCAACTGGAAGAGGGACTGACAACAGGCGTCACGCCACTCGCGATGGGTCTTCTCCCAGTCGGGGGTCTGCATCCACTGGAGGAACGTCCCCTCGATCAACGCTCTCATGTGACGGGCCGCCAGATCGGCGTCGGTCACGGCAAAGGAGCCGTCCTCGACCCCGGTGGCGATGACCTCGGCATAGAGCCCATTGATGATCTCGGTCAACATCGCCGACAGACCCCCGAACATCGGGACCCGGGCCGCATGCTCGACCAGGTCCAGATAGAAGAGGTAGAAGTCACGGTTGGCGGCGGCGTCCACGAACACCGCCCCCACCAGGCTGCGGATGGCCTCCTTGCCGTTCATCGCCGGTTCGAGACGACGTCGAATGCGCTCTGCAGTCCTCTCCAGGGCCCAGTGCATGGCGTCGTGCAGAAGCGCCTCCTTGGTGCCGAAGTGGTAGAGGAGGAGCGCCTTGGAGACACCGGCCTCCCTGGCGATGTCGACGAGGGTGATCCGATGCGAGCCCTGTCTAGCCATCATTCGATAGGCCGACCGGATGATCTCCATCTCACGGGCGCCCCTGTCGGCGATGGTCTTCGACGTCACGGCGGCCAGGGTACCGGTCGGGGCTCCCGGTGCTATCCTGACCGGCGGGTCAGTGGCTACGGGCAGGTGGTGATGATCGATTTTCAGACCAACCCGGAGCGTTACCGGCACTGGCGGTTGAAGGTCGACGGCCGGGTTGCCTTTCTCGAGCTGGGTGTTGAGCCGCGTGGGGGTCTCGACCCGGGTTATGAGCTGAAGCTCAACTCCTACGACCTCGGCGTCGACATCGAGCTCGCCGACGCCGTGCAACGTCTCCGTTTCGAGCACCCCGAGGTCGGCGCCGTCGTGATCCGCTCCTCGCTCGACAGGATGTTCTGCGCCGGGGCCAACATCGGCATGCTGGCCACGGCAACCCACCCGTTGAAGGTCAACTTCTGCAAGTTCACCAACGAGACCCGTCTCGCCATGGAGGATGCCTCGGCCAACTCGGGTCAGCGCTACCTGGCCGCGGTCAACGGCAACGCGGCCGGCGGGGGCTACGAGCTGGCTCTGGCCACCGACCACATCATGCTCATCAACGACAGGCGGGCCGCCGTGTCACTGCCCGAGGTCCCCCTCCTCGGGGTTCTCCCCGGGACCGGCGGTCTCACCCGGCTCACCGACAAGCGACATGTGAGACGTGACCGGGCCGACATCTTCTCGACCCTCGAGGAGGGGATCAAGGGGGACAAGGCCCGTGAGTGGGGTCTCGTCGACGAGCTGGTGCCGGCCTCGGCCTTCGACGACACGGTGGTGCAACGAGCAGCCGAGTTCGCCGCCCGGAGCGACCGTCCCGGCGACGTCACCGGCGTATCGCTGACGCCCCTCCGGAGGACCATCGAACCGGACCGTGTCGAGTACACCTTCCTGACCATCGATCTCGACCGGGAGGAGCGCACTGCCAGTCTCGTCGTCAAGGGCCCCGACGGACCCCCGCCGCCCGATCCGGAGGCGGCTGCAGGGCTCGGTGCCGATTTCTGGCCGCTGCGTCTCGCCCGGGAGCTCGACGATGCCATCCTCCACCTCCGGGTCAACGAGCTCGACATCGGCACGATCCTGGTCCGGGCGGAGGGCGACCTCGACCTGGTGCTGGCCCACGATGCCTTCCTTCTCGGCAAGGCCGACCACTGGTTGCTGCGGGAGGTGGTCCTCCTCTGGGGCCGGGTCCTGAGACGACTGGACGTGACCTCGCGCAGCATCATCACCCTCGTCGAGCCGGGGAGCTGTTTCGGCGGTGTCCTGGCCGAGCTGATCCTGGCCGCCGACCGCTCCTACATGCTGATCGGGTCATGGTCGGGGGAGGGGGGGTCGGCGGCCGGCTTGGTCATCACCGACTCGAATCGGCTCGCGTACCCGACGTGGAACGGGTTGTCGCGTCTCGAGACCCGCTTCTGGGGTGACCCGGGGTCCTTGGCCGGCGCTCTGGCCACCGTGGGCCGGAGACTCGACGCCGAGGAAGCCATGGCCGCCGGTTTGATCACCGAGGCATACGACGATCTCGACTGGGACGACGAGCTGCGTCTGGTGGTCGAGGAGCGGGCCTCGTTCTCGCCCGACGGTCTCACCGGGATGGAGGCCAACCTTCGCTTCCCCGGTCCCGAGACGATGGAGACCAAGATCTTCGGCCGTCTCAGCGCCTGGCAAAACTGGGTCTTCCAACGTCCCAACGCCTCCGGTGAGCAGGGCGCCCTGCGCAGATATGGGAGCGGGATCCGCCCCGAGTACGACACGAGGAGGGCCTGATGGCCTGGCAGGACGTCGACTACGACAGCCTGATCCCGAACAACGTCGGCCTCGCCGCAGACCCCAAGCTGCAGCGTGCCCTGGAGCAATGGCACCCCGGCTACATCGACTGGTGGATGTCCATGGGACCCGAAGGGTTCCAGATGGCCGACGTCTACCTGCGTACCGCCATCAGCGTCGAGAAGGAGGGTTGGGCCAAGTTCGGCTACGTGAGGATGCCCCAGTACCGCTGGGGGATCCTTCTCGCCCCCGAGGTGGCAGGGCGCCTGATCCCCTTCGGGGAGCACGCCGGCGATCCGGCGTGGCAAGAGGTCCCCGGGGAGTATCGGGCGATGCTCCGTCGTCTCATCGTCATCCAGGGGGACACCGAGCCGGCGTCGGTGGAGCAGCAACGTCATCTCGGGGCCACGGCGCCCTCCCTCTACGACATGAGAAACCTGTTCCAGGTGAATGTCGAAGAGGGCCGTCATCTCTGGGCGATGGTCTATCTCCTCCACAAGTTCTTCGGACGGGACGGCCGCGAGGAGGCGGAGGACCTGCTTCGCCGTCAGTCGGGGAGCCCGGAGCAGCCGAGGATGCTGGGCGCCTTCAACGAGGAGACACCCGACTGGCTCTCCTTCTTCATGTTCACCTTTTTCACCGACCGCGACGGCAAGATGCAGCTCGAGGCCCTCGCCCAGTCGGGCTTCGATCCGCTATCCCGCACCTGCCGCTTCATGCTGGCCGAAGAGGCCCATCACATGTTCGTCGGTTACACCGGGGTCAAGAGGATCGTGGAGGCGACGGCCAAGGCCATGGCGGCAGCCGGCGTCGTCGATCCCTATGACGCCGAGAGCGTCCGTGCCTTGGGGGTGATCGATCTCCCCGCTATCCAACGCAAGGTCAACCTCCATTACTCGCTGACGCTCGACCTCTTCGGCTCGGAGGAGTCCACCAATGCCGCCAACTTCTTCAACTCTGGTCTCAAGGGCCGCTATCACGAGGACCAGCTCGAGGATGACCACAAGCTAAGGGCAGCCAGCTACCCGGTGATGAAGCTGGTCGACGACGAGCTGAGGCTGGTCGAGGTTCCCGCGCTGAA
>JAKEHF010000079.1 GCA_022615295.1 Actinomycetota bacterium
CTACGACGTCGCCGAGACGACCCATCCCCAGAGTGAGCGTGGCGACGGTGAGCAGGTATCCGAGGGACACCCATTGCACCACGTTGAATGTGGTGTCGAGACTCTCGATCAGGGTGGGAAAGGCGATGTTGACGATCGACCCATCGATGGTCGCCAGAAGCACTCCGGCGACGACCGCGGTCATCACCAGCCACTTGCGGCTGTAGTCCGGAGTAGTTGGGGTGGCCGTCAAGCGAGGGATCGTAGGGTCATCGTTTTCGGGCGATGAGCAGGCCCTCCCGCATCGGGGTGATCGTGGTGTCGAAGTCGGGATCGGCGGCGACGCGTCGATTGAACTCGTCGGTGCCATAGCCCTCGTCGATCCAACCCTGTCCGGTCGCGTACACGTTGTCGGCGACCAGGACCCCACCGTGGGCGAGGAGTGGCTTGGACAGCTCGAGATAGGCGATGTACTCGGTCTTGACGGCGTCGAGGAACACCAGGTCGACACTCTCGGGCCCGAGACGCTGTGCCAGGTCGGGCAGCACGTCCAGCGCCGCCCCCCTGACCACTTCCACCCGGTCGTCCAGTCCGTTTCGAGCGAACTCGCCCTCGGCGAAATCGGCGTGACGGGGGTCGTACTCGATCGTGATGAGCCTTCCCCCCGGCATCAGACCTCGGGCGATCCAACTCCCTGAGTATCCGGCGAGGGTGCCCAGCTCGAGGGCCAACCGCCCCGGCGTGAGCAGGGTCAGTATCTGGAGAAGCCGGCCCACATCGGCGCTCACTGCGATCTGGGGGAGACCGGCCGCCCGCGCCCGCTCCGTGATCCCATCGAGCTCGTCGTCTTCGAACAGCTCCTTGGCATAGCGACCGAGGAAGGCCCAGCGCTCCGGTGTCATTCCTCGGCCTCGGGTCGACGCCGACTGCGCTTCGTCGCGGATCTGGCCGACTTGTCCGCCAGCCTCCGCTCCCGAGCCTGTCGGGTGGGTCGGGTCCTTCTTCGGGGCCGGGGCTCGGCGAGTGCGCCGAGGAGACGCTCTGTCATACGCTCGCGTGCGATCTCGCGGTTCCGGCCCTGTGAGCGGGTGTCGCCGGCACGCACCTCCACCACGTCTCCCAGCTTGGACACCAGCAGGCGTCTCACCTCCTCAGGCAGCGAAGATCTCATGATGTCGTAGCGGAGCGTGACCACGGTCTGGGTGCGGTTGGCGTGCTGTCCGCCTGGACCGCCCGAGGTGTCGAACCGCTCCTCGAGCTCCTCACCGGGAATGACGAGACCGTCGACGACGAGATCCTCCAGGTCTCAGACTCCGTCGTAGTACTCGGTGCCGAGATGGGTTATCAGGTCCTCGCCCATCATGTGCCGAAGGTTGTTGTAGAGCTTGGAGAGCTGAACGAAGAGGTCGTTCTCCGGGGTCAGGCCGGGTGCTGTCTGGGGGCTCTTGAAGTAGAAGGAGAGCCACTCCTGGACACCGCTCCTGCCCGCGCGAGCCGCCAGGTCCATGAACAACGCGAGGTCGAGGACTATCGGTGCGGCGAGGATCGAGTCCTTGCACTGGAAGTCGACCTTGATCTGCATCGGATAGCCGAGCCAGCCAAAGATGTCGATGTTGTCCCAGCTCTCCTTGTCGTCGCCTTTGGGCGGGTAGTAGTTGATCCTCACCTTGTGGTAGATGTCGCCGTAGAGGTCGGGATAGAGGTCCGGCTGCAGAATGTGCTCCAACACCCCCAGCTTGGAGACTTCCTTTGAGCGGAAGCTGTCCGGGTCGTCGAGGACCTCCCCGTCACGGTTTCCCAGGATGTTGGTCGAGAACCATCCGTTGATGCCCAGCATCCGGGCTTTTAGGCCCGGGGCGATGATGGTCTTCATCAGCGTCTGACCGGTCTTGAAGTCCTTCCCGGCGATCGGCACCCGTTCCCTGGCCGCCAGCTCGACCATCGCCGGGATGTCGACCGAGAGGTTGGGGGCGCCGTTGGCGTAGGGGACACCCATGCGGAGACAGGCGTAGGCGTAGATCTGGGAGGGCGAGATCGCCGGGTCGTTGCCCTTGAGGCCACGCTCGAAACCGTCGAGGTCGAGATGCACCGGTGACGCATCCTCGTAGGCCTCGGTGGACCCGCACCAGACGGCCACGAGACGGTCGACCTTCTTCTCGGCACGGAAGCGATCGATGTCCTCCATGAGCGCCTCGGCCATGTCCATGTGGGTCCCGCCGTCCTTGAGATGGTCGACGCCTGGGAGGTTCTTCACCCAACGGTTGGAGAACACAGCGGTCATCGGGGTGATAGCCCGAAGCTCATCGCCTATTGCCTCGACGTGGCCTGGCTCGAGGACCCTGGCCTTCATCGCCGCGGCATAGGCGTCGTCAGAGAAGGCGTCCCACCCACCGAACTCGAGCTGATCGAGAGTGGCGAGGGGCACGAAGTCCCTCACCAGAGGACGACGGCCTTCGGTCCTCTTCCCGAGGCGGATGTGGGCCCGCTGGGTGAGAGACCCGATCGGCTCTCCGTACCCGCGGCGCGCCGCCAGGACGCCGGAGATGAAGGTCGTGGCCACGGCGCCCATGCCGGGGGTGAGCACCCCCAACCTTCCGTCGGGCGGCGCTATCACGGTTGGCTTCGTCATCCGGCCGCCAACCTTATCCAAACGCCGTCATTGGCCTCAATCACAAGGGGTTAGTCTCGCCGACGTGGAAGGACCACCGGACAGCCTCGGTCCAACGGTCGATGTCGCCCTGCTCGCCGATGCGGTCCAGGCGGTGCGTGGCAAGCTGTTCATCCTCGGCGGGGGGTGGGACACCTTGTGGGTGCAGCGGTTCCCCGCCCGACACCCTAGCCTTGCCATCGGTCTGCGGCTCAGGGTGCCTGTCTCGTGGGCGGGTGACGAGATCAGGCTCGCGGTGGAGCTCCAGGACGCCGACGGGAGAGCGCTCCTACCCAGGGCGCTAGCCCACGACATCCGTCTCCCGGGCCCCGGACAGCACCTGCCCAACGCCACCGACTTCGGTCTGATTCGCTCGTTCACCTTCAACAACCTGATGTTCCAGGCCGAGGGCTCCTACTCCTTTGTGATCTCGGTTGACGACGAGCCGGTGTCCCGTCTCCGGTTCATGGTCCGGTCTCGCCCCGAGACGCCGCCCGAGCCGATCTGAGCGTCACCCGGGTTGGCCTAGGCCCGGCTACCACCTAGGGTCCCCGTCTCCTCAAAGGACACCGAGTCCGATTCCCTCGAACCATGGAGGCTCCATGCTGCGCAGGTGGATAACCGCCCTCGTCATCGCCGTCGTTCTGGCCGTTCCCCTGACCGCATCTGCCCATGAAGTCTCCGACATCACGCTGACCTTCCCTCAGGACGTCGCCGTCACCAGCTTCGTTGACGACTGGTTGGACCGGCGCTCCGGTGGGCGTCGGCACGAAGGCAACGACCTGATGGCCCCAAAGATGACCGAGGTGTACGCCGCGGCGGACGGGGTGGTGATCAAGGTCTCCGAGAGCGCCAGGGCGGGGCGATACCTCATCCTCGAGCACGCCGACGGTTGGGAGACCTACTACATCCACCTCAACGACGACAGCCCGGGGAGCGACGATGGCGAGGCGCCCTGGGCGCTGACCCTGGCGCCCGGGCTCCGGGTCGGGTCCGAGGTCACCGCGGGCCAGCTCATCGGCTACGTCGGGGACTCGGGGAACGCAGAGGGGGGCAGTCCCCACACCCACTTCGAGTTGCACTACCAGGGGTTGCCCCTCAACCCCCACGACCATCTGGTCTCGGCCTGGGAACGGGCAGTTGCCGCGCTCCTCGACGTGCCGCCCCCCGTCGTGAACGGCTTCTATATGGTCTGAGCGTCGTCCAGGTCGACCACCAAGCCGACGAGGTCCGGGTCGTCGGGGTCGACGACTGCCGTCTGCGACACGCTCGACGGTGGCTGTCCCCTCATCACCCAAATGGCGCGGGTGACCCCGGCGGCGGTTATGGCACGCGCCCAGCCGGCGAGGGCCTCGGTGGCGTCGCCGGCGAAGGCGAGCTCCCTTCCGTCACTGGCGGCCTCGGCGATCAGCACCGCGGTGAAGACCCGCGTCGCCGCAGCCTCGAGGTGACCATCGTCGGAGAGATCGCCGAGGGCTGCCTTGACCCCGATGGCGCGGAGACGACCCGCAGCGTCGGGGTCGCTGACGAATGCCCTCACCTCACGACCCGGTCCGAGGAGAGCCTGAACCACGGCCAGACCGACTGGGGTGTCGGCTCCAACGACGATGACCGGCATCCGGCGACGTTACCCACGGTTCCGGAGACGTCCCGGGACGGGTACAATCCCACTATCCGTGTAGTGGAAATTCTCGTAGGCCCCCACAGGTTCTCTATGAGTGAGGACCGACAGAGGTGACATCAAAGTGACGACGGTCGATATCGATCTTGGCGGCTACCAGCTCGGCTGGCATGACGAGGTGGCCCTCGCCTTCGAGCCTCGTAAGGGTCTCGACGAGGACGTGATCCGCGACATGTCGACGATGAAGGGGGAGCCGCAGTGGATGCTCGACTTCCGTCTCAAGGCCTACAGGCGATTCCTGGCCAAGCCGATCCCTCAATGGGGGGGTGGTGGCCTCCTCAACACCATCGACTTCGACGACATCTACTACTACGTCAAGCCCGCCGGTGAGCAGGCCAAGGACTGGGACATGGTCCCCGAGTCGATCAAGGAGACCTACCGCCGTCTCGGCATCCCCGAGGCCGAGCGCAAGTTCCTCGCCGGGGTGACGGCTCAGTATGAAAGTGAAGTGGTTTATCACCGCAACCGCGAGGACCTCGAGAAGCTGGGCGTCCTGTTCACCGACATGGACACGGCGCTCCGGGACTACCCCGAGATCGTCAAGGAGTACTTCGGGACCATCATCCCGCCGAACGACAACAAGTTCGCCGCCCTCAACTCGGCCGTCTGGTCAGGTGGGTCTTTCATCTATGTTCCGCCGGGGGTCCATGTCGACCAGCCGTTGCAGGCCTACTTCCGGATCAACTCGGAGAACATGGGTCAGTTCGAGCGGACCCTGATCATCGTCGACGAGGGCGCCTACGTGCATTACGTCGAGGGCTGCTCGGCGCCGGTCTACACCACCGACTCGCTACACGCCGCCGTGGTGGAGATCGTGGTCAAGGAGGGCGGGCGTTGTCGTTACACGACCATCCAGAACTGGTCGAACAACGTGTTTAACCTCGTCACCAAGAGGGCCGCCGCCTATCGGAATGCGACCATGGAATGGGTCGACGGCAACATCGGATCTCGCCTTACGATGAAGTATCCCGCGGTCTGGCTGATGGAGCCCGGGGCCCACGGTGAGGTGCTCTCGATCGCATTCGCAAGCGAGGGCCAGCATCAGGACGCCGGGGCCAAGATGGTCCACGCCGCCCCGGACACGACTTCGACCATCATCTCCAAGTCCATCTCCAAGAGCGGGGGACGTGCCGGGTACCGCGGTCTGGTCCGGGTCGAGCCGGGCGCCGAGCGGGCCAAGAGCTTCGTGAGATGTGACGCCCTGATCCTCGACGAGCAGAGCCGTTCGGACACCTACCCCTATATGGAGATCGAGGAGAACGACGCCGAGATCGGTCACGAGGCGACGGTGTCCAAGGTCGGCGAGGAGCAGTTGTTCTACCTCATGTCCCGAGGCCTCACCGAGGAGCAGGCCACCTCGATGGTGGTTGCCGGCTTCATCGAGCCGATCGTCAAGGAGCTGCCCATGGAGTACGCGGTCGAGATGAACCGTCTCATCGAGCTCAACATGGCGGCCGCCGGCGCCATCGGCTAAACGTCGTGGTGCCACCACGGACGGTGGCACACTCCAGGGGATGATCGAGCGGCCACTCTGATGGGTGTCCTCATCCTCCACATGCAGCCGAGGAGCCCCGACTTCCTCGACCTGCCCTGGGACCTCACCGTGAGCGCCTGGCCCGACGAGCTCCTCATCGACATGCCCGGACATCGAGGAGCTGCTCGCCGACACCGGTCAGGACGCCTCCTCGCTGGGCACCAAGACGAACTTCATCGCACGGGTCAGCCCCGACGTCAGGGTGAGACACGGGGAGAGGGTCGAGCTCACCGTCGACTGTGCCAAGCTCCATTTCTTCGACAAGACGACCGGAGAGCGCATCGGAACGAAGACCAGGGCCGCGGTCTGATCCCCTGGGCTCTGACGACCCGCCGTTCACCTGGGGGGTGGCCACCTCCGCCTACCAGATCGAAGGCGCCCGGGGCCGGGACGGCAAGGGAGATTCGATCTGGGACCGGTTCTCGGATCTGGGGAGGCTGCGTCACTCCGGCGACGTCGCATGTGACCACTACAACCGTCTCGATGAGGACCTCGATCTGCTCGCCGACCTCGGAGTGGGGGCATATCGGTTCTCCATAGCCTGGACACGGGTGCTCCCCGACGGGACCGGGGAGGTCAATCCCCGTGGGCTCGCCTTCTACTCACGTCTCGTCGACGGTTTGGTGGAGCGGGGAATCGAGCCATGGGCCACCCTCTACCACTGGGACCTCCCCCAGACTCTCCAGGACCGGGGAGGGTGGGTGAGACGGGAGACGGTGGACGACTTCGC
>JAKEHF010000080.1 GCA_022615295.1 Actinomycetota bacterium
CGTCGATCGGAAGCAGCCCGGCGATGGCAGCCACCGCTGTGGACTTGCCAGCCCCGTTCGGTCCAAGGAGCGTCACCGTCTCTCCAGCCGGTATCTCCAGGTTCAAGGTGAGTTGGAATACGTCTGATCTCCGGACGGTCAGATCGACCTCGAGTCCACGCGAGGTCACAACGCCTTCCACCATCGGTCCCGGAGAGCGATAAGGACCACCAGCGAAATGATCACCATGACCAGGCTGATCGCCACTGCGGTGTCACGTTCGCTCTCCAGGGCGACAAAAACAGCCAAGGGCAGGGTCTGGGTTCGGCCCTGGAGATTGCCAGCGAAGGTGATGGTGGCCCCGAACTCTCCGAACGCTCTCGCCCAGGTGAGGACCAACCCGGCGACCAGTGACGGTGCGATCATCGGCATGGTGACCCGGCGCACCACCGTCCACCGCTTGGCGCCCAAAGTCGCCGCCGCTCCCTCGAAACGCTGATCCATGTTGCGGAGCGCCCCTTCGACGGTGATCACGAGAAAGGGCATGGCGACGAACGTGGTGGCCACGATCACCCCCCAGGTGGAGAACGGGAGGAGCAGCCCGGTCAACTCGCCGATCGGCTCACCGACAAGTCCTCGACGGCCCAGCGCAAACAACAACGCCGCCCCGCCCACCACCGGAGGAAGCACCAACGGCAGGGTCACAATTCCACGCACCACAGATCTGCCCCAGAACTCGACGCGGGCCAACAGCCAGGCGAGAGGCACACCGAGCACGAGGGCGATCGCCGTCGCCGACACCGACGCCACCATCGAGAGGCGCAACGCGTCGGTTACAACCTCACTTGCCAGAAGTGCGGGCAGATCCCCCCAGGGCACCCGTCCCAATAGCCCGGCAAGCGGCACCACGAACACGGCCAACCCCAGACACCCCAGGACAACCAGAAGCATCGGGGGCCGACCAACGGTCACTCGTCGGCGGTCGGGCTGGGGATTCAAGGTGCCGCGAAACCGTATCCGGCGAGGATCGCCTGACCTTCATCCGAGAGGACGAAGTCGACGAAGGCGGAGGCTGCGTCGGGGTTTGGAGCGCCGGCCAGCACCGCGATCGGGTAGGCGGCGACCACGTTCTCATCCTCGGGGATGTCCACCCCCTCAACCGCACCGTCAGTTGAGGCAATGTCAGTGACATAGGTGATCCCGGCGTCCAGTTCCCCAGCCTCGACCTTGGTCAACAGCGCCCTCACGTCGGGCTCATTGGTGTCGATCGCCGGGGTCACTCCAGCATTCGCCAGAGCCTCGCGAGCGAAGTCACCACACGGAACGTCCTCAGCGCACAGTCCGATCAGCAGCTCGTCACGGCCGAAGTCCTCCAGTCCGGTCACCCCCGCCGGGTTCCCCGCCGGCACCGCGATCTGGAGAAGGTTCCGAAAGAAGATCTCCGGATCGCCCGCCAGCTCACCGGCCTCGGCCACCTGATCCATGTTCGACGTGTTCGCAGAAGCAAACACATCAGCCGGTGCTCCCTCCAAGATCTGCTCCCGCAGCCCCGAACTCGGACCCAGGTTCAACACGACGTCCACCTCTGGGTTGGCGGCCTCAAAGGCCGACTCGACCTCGGCGAAAGCGTCGGTCAGCGACGCAGCCGCCGAAACCAAGACCTCACCCTCCACACCCGTCGACGGCGCCGACGTCGATCCGCCAGCCACCGTCGTGGTCGTCTCCGCATCGGAGCCGCCACACGCGGCAAGCACCAACAGCAACGCTGACACCACAGCCAGCAGGACCCTCGACCTCATCACTCCTCCAATGCTCTCGTTGCGACTACCATGTAGTAGCAAAGAGAATATGCTGTGGGCGGGAAAGCCGCAACCCGGAACGAGAATGCAAACAGACCTAGCCTCGACACCCGACACAATGACCACACCACGTCTCTCCACCACCGAGTACGCAGTCCTCGGGGTCCTCGCCGAAGGACCGAGCCACGGTTTCGCCATCTCCAAACAGCTCGACTCCACAGCCGAGCTGGGACGGGTATTCACCGTCCGCAGGCCCCTCGTCTACCGGGCCCTCGACCGACTCGTCGAAACCGGCTACGCAGAAGCCATCTCCACCGAGAAGGGAGACGCCGGGCCCAACAGGGTCATCCACCGAGTCACTCGCCCAGGACGCCGACGCCTCAACCAATGGCTCACAGAACCCGCCCTACATGTCCGCGACCTAAGGATCGAATTCCTTCTCAAACTGACCCTGATACGCCGCTCCGGCCATTCCCCCCTCGACCTGATCAGAGACCAGCGAACCGCCCTCGACCAAACACTCAGCGCCCTCGACGAAGCGCGGACCGAACCTGACGATCATGTCGAGCTCTGGCGACAACACAACGCGATAGCGACAGCCGCCTATCTCAACGACTTAGAGGATCTCTACACGTAAGGACCGGCATGGTCGCGTCGCAGTCGGGGATCCATCACGCGCCGAGGCGTACTCCTCCCCAGATTCAACTTCGCGGGCACCAGGAGGTCGGAACTCTTTGGCTCGACACACCCCGCTGCGTCGTCCAAACCGGCCAGCCCGATCAGATCCTCGACTCAGCGAGGCTCCGCCTGTGGCGAGCCGATCGCTGACCCATTTGGGCCGCATTTGGGCCGCGGGGCGTCCCAATCCAGATCGAGGGTCTGACTGGGAGATCGGATCCCCTGTCTAGCCTGGGCTGATCCGACCCGTCGGCAACAAGACCGCACCCTCGAGGACCGTCTCCAAGACAGGACTCTGGTTGGCGGTGACGATGGTCCTGGCCGCGTGCACCGGTCTCACCCCCGGCACCACTTCGACAGCCGAGGACACCAGTTCCTCCACCGGGCAGACCACGTCGTCCTCCATGTCGGGAACCCCGCCGACAACCCGGGACACAACGTCGTCGACGGCGACCACTCCCGCCATCCCCACGAGCCCACTCGTCATCGGCGCCGAGTACGTGCTCCTCGACAACCCACAGATGATCGACATCCAGGCAGAGGTCCTCTCCGGGGCGGGGTTCACCGCCGCCAAGCCCATCGCCGAGGCGATCACCTGGGGGGTAATGCAGACGGGTCCGGAGAGCCCCATCGACTTTGGCCGGCTAGACGACATGGTCACCACCTTTCAGGCGGTGGGTTTCACGGACTTCACGCTCGCCCTCAAGCCGCACAGCTCCTGGGCCTCGATAGACCCCGCCGGCCTTCGCTCCACCAACCCCGCCCCAAGACCGGAGTTCCTCGATGGCTTCGCCAACTGGGTCGGTGCGGTCGTGGAGCGTTACGACGCTGACGGAGTCGACGACATGCCCGGGCTCGCCCATCCCATCCGCCACTACGAGATCGGCTCGGAATTCTCCTCATACGAGCCCGAGCCGGTGGACGTGTACCTGGAGACGCTGGAGATCGCATACGAGAGCGCCCACGCCGCCTACCCAGAGGTGATGGTGGGCCATGCCGCCTTCCTCGTCATGGGTCTCCTCGTCGACCACCCCGACCCGGCCACAATCCCCGACGGGTTGAGCGTGGACCGCTATGGGCCCCACGACTTCGGTGACATCAGAGCCATCCTCGACCGCCCCGAGCTCTTCGACTATCTCAACATCCACGCCCTGGCCCACCCCGGCGAGATCGAGGAGATGGTTGCCTGGCTCGACTGGGAGACAGCCCAGCGGGGGTATCGGAAGCCGATCGTGATCAGCGACACCTCCCCCAACCCGTTCGTCGCCTTCGGACCGGCCACGATGTGCGACCGGCCCGCCAGCCAGATGGGTTTCGTCTTCTACCCGGCGATCGAGGAGGATCGATGCCGGATCGCCGACTACTTCGGCAGGGTCCTCGACCAGGACCCCGACACCCTCGAGTGGCTGCGGGCCTACGTCGCCGCCGACATGGTCAAGAAGGTGGTGATCTCCGCCGAGCAGGGGATCGCCCTGATCAACACCTCGTTCGTCATCGACCTGCCCTTCCTCGACGCACCGATCGGCCAGGCCGGTGCCGGCAACGCCGGATGGGGTGGGATGATGCGGATCGGCTCGGGGTCCAGCTCGTCGGTGTCGTACCCGCCCTGCACGACCAGCTCCATCCCCCAGCGCGACTCCGGCCGGGTTTCCTTGCGGAGGTAGAGCTTGGCCAGGTTGGGAGCCAGCTCGTCCACGCGCCGGCTTGTCGTC
>JAKEHF010000081.1 GCA_022615295.1 Actinomycetota bacterium
CGGAGCAACCTGGGCCGATGTGAACCCGGAGTTCCCGGCCCATCCGATCCAGCTCTTTTCGCCCGGCGAGGACTCGGGGACCTTCGACTACTTCAACGAGGTGGTGTTCCCCGAGGAGCACGAGGCGGAGGAGCCCTCGCCGATCCTCACCTCGATCGCCGAGATCGTGGGTGAGGACGACAACCTGACGGTGAATGGTGTGTCCGAGGACGGGTGCACCGAGGGCGACCTGGCGTCGACCTGCGCCATCGGCTTCTTCGGATACGCCTACTACCAGCAGAACGCCGACCGGTTGGCCGTGGTCACGGTGGACGGGATCGCGCCCAGCGCCGAAACGGTGAACGACAACACCTACCCCATCGCCCGTCCGCTTTACATGTACACCTCGGATGCGGTGATCCAGGACAAGATCCAGGTCGCCGAGTTCATGGCGTTCTATCTGAACAACGTGAACGACCTGATCGGCGGGGTCGGCTACTTCCCGGCTCCCGATGAGGCGCTTCAGGAGGCGGCGGACAACATCAAGGCTGCCGCAGGCTGGTGATCGACCCAGGTTGTTGACACGGGAAAGGAGCCCGGCCTCCGGGCCGGGCTCCACCCACGTCGAGGGCCCCGGCGAGTGAGCAGAATGAGAAGACATGACAGATGAGGTGACGGTCGACAAGACGACGTCGCCGCTGCGAAGACGGCGGAAGACCGGCGAGTTGGCGGTCAGGGGCTTTCTCTACACCTGCGGCATCCTCTCGATCGCCGTCACCATCGGGATCCTCTGGGAGCTGGGGAGCGAGTCCTATCTCTTCTTCCAGGACGAGCGGGTCAGCATCCTCGAGTTCATCACGGGCACCGAGTGGCTCCCCAAGGGAGGGAGCTTTGGCATCTGGCCCCTGGTCCTGGGGACCTTCTACATCAGCTTCATCGCCCTGGTCGTGGCGGTGCCCGTCGGTCTCGCCGCGGCCATCTATCTCTCCGAGTACGCCAGCCGCCGGGTGCGCGGGTTCTTCAAGCCGGTGCTCGAGGTCCTGGTCGGAATACCCACGGTGGTGTTCGGGTACTTCGCACTCACCTTCATGACCCCGTTGCTACGTGACACCATCGGCACGAGCGTCGTCGGCTTCTTCAACATCCTCTCTGCGGGAATCGTGGTCGGGATCCTAGTGGTGCCCCTGGTCAGCTCCCTTGCCGAGGACGCCCTCTCCGCGGTGCCCGACTCGTTGCGGCAGGCGGCGTACGCCATGGGCGCCTCGAAGATGGAGGTCTCGCTTCGAGTGGTGGTCCCCGCCGCCCTCTCCGGCATCGCCGCCGGTGTGGTGGTGGCCATGTCCCGGGCGGTCGGAGAGACCATGGTGGTGACCCTCGCCGCGGGCGCCTCGGCCCGCAACTTTGCCCTGGGTGAGGACTCCCTCTTCGGCTACATCCTCAACCCGTTCCAGGGGGCTCAGGCGATGACCGGATACATCGCCATCACCGCCAGTGGCGATCTCGCCTACAACACGATCGACTACAACTCGATCTTTGCCATCGGGCTGGCCTTGTTCCTAATCACCTTCGCCCTCAACGCCCTGAGCCGCTGGTTCGTCAACAGATACCGGCAGAAGTACGAATGACCGTCGCCGCCCCGCCCCGACCCAGCGTCGACTACTTCCCCAACGCGGAGGAGTACAAGCATCATCTCGGCGGTCGCCGACGCCGGGCCCGCTGGTTCCAGCTCTTTTCCCTGTTCATGCTCTCCCTGGCGGTGCTGGCCCTGTCGGTTCTGCTCTACACCATCGTCAACGACTCGTTCGGTCTCGTCGCCATCATCAACGAGAACGAGCCCGAGGATCTCGTTGCCTCGCTTGGCCATGACCCGGAGGTCGTGTCCATGGGAGAGCTGAGCTTCGACGAGCTGGTGATCCTTCTGGAGGGAGCGGCGAGCAGCGGCGTCGGACGACGCTTGGAGCGGGAGCAGCGGTTCTACGCCGACCGTCTGGTCTTCGAGTCGGAGGCGGTCTGGGATGAGATCTGTGCCTCCGACGAGCCGCCCACCGGGTGCAACCGAGGCCCGCGGGACATCTCCAACGTGCTCCAACTCGTCAACGAGCGCGTGGTGGTACCCGACGTGATCATGGCCTACGAGCTGGTCCCCTCACTCTTCAGCCCGGAGAGGTTCGAGGAGGAGGTGGACGCCGCCTTCGCCGCCGGCCGCTTCCCCGAGTACACAAGGGACCAGGCTTTCATCGAGTGGCGAGCCTGGTTCAACCCCACCTTCCTGCTCACCCCGCAGAGTTCGACGCCGGAGATCGCCGGGATACGCACCGCCATCCTCGGCTCGTTCTGGCTGGTGCTGATCACACTCGCCTTCGCGGTGCCCGTTGGCGTCGGTGCCGCGATCTATCTGGTCGAATACGCCAAGCCGACCCGGTTCAACGGCTTCATCCAGACCAACATCAACAACCTCGCCGGTGTGCCGTCGATCGTCTACGGGATGCTCGGTCTGGCGATCTTCGTGAGACTCCTCGAGCCACTCACATCGGGTGCGATGTTCACCGATGGCGTCCCCCCTTCCGACAACGGGCGGACCATCATCTCGGCCGGGTTCACCATGGGTCTGCTCACTCTGCCCGTAGTCATCATCAGCGCCCAAGAGGCGCTAAAGGCGGTTCCCGACTCGCTCCGCCAGGCGGGTCTGGCCCTGGGGGCCACCCGTTGGCAGACGGTGCGCAGCCAGATCCTCCCGGTGGCGCTCCCCGGGATCCTCACCGGGACGATCCTCGCCGTGGCCAGGGCGGTCGGAGAGACGGCGCCGCTGATCCTGGTCGGGGCGGCCAGCTTCATCACCTCCGACCCGAGCGGGCCGTTCTCCAAGTTCACGGCGCTGCCCATCCAGATCTTCCAGTGGACCTCGTTCCCCCAGGAGGAGTTTCACAAGATCGCCGCAGCTGCGAGTCTCGCTCTGTTGGTGCTCCTGTTGACCCTCAACGCCGCCGCCGTGATACTTCGCAACCGGTTCTCGAGGAGAGTGGAATGACCAACGAGACGACAACCGAGGAGACCACCACCCCGATGACTGAGGACACCGTGGATCAGACCGTGCGCCAAGAGGTGAGCGAGCCCGTCGCTAACGGCGC
>JAKEHF010000082.1 GCA_022615295.1 Actinomycetota bacterium
TGGGCGTTGTCGTAGAGCATCTTCTCGAAGTGGGGCACCAGCCAGTGATCGTCCACCGAGTAGCGGCAGAAGCCCCCACCCAGATGGTCGTGGATGCCACCCCTGGCCATTCCCTCGAGGGTGGTGGTGACCATCGGGTCGGCGGCCGGCGCTCGAGACCGGATGCGGAGCAGCAGCTCGAGCACCGGCTGTTGGGGGAACCTCGGGGACCGGCCAAAACCGCCGTGGATCGGGTCGTAGAGCTCCTCGAGACGGGCGTGGGCGGTGTCGAGGAGGGCCGTATCGGGGGTCGCCGGCGGGGGGAGGCCACTGGAGATGGCCTCGACCATTTGCGCCGCCTGCTCGCTGACCTCGTCTCGCCTGTTGCGCCAGGCCTCGTCGATGGCGTTTAGGAGCTCGACGAAACCCGGCATGCCGCCCCGTGGCCGGGGTGGGAAGTAGGTGCCGGCGAAGAAGGGCCGCGCCCCATGGTCGAGGAAGACCGTCATCGGCCAGCCCCCCTGGCCGGTCATCGCCTGCACCGATTCCATGTACACCGCGTCGACGTCCGGCCGCTCCTCACGGTCCACCTTGATGTTCACGAAGAGCCGGTTCATCAGCTCGGCCGTCTCCGGGTCCTCGAAGGACTCGTGGGCCATGACATGACACCAGTGACAGGCGGCGTATCCGATGCTGAGCAGGACGGGAACGTCGCGACGCCGGGCCTCGGCGAAGGCATCCGGTCCCCATTCCCACCAGTCGACGGGGTTGTCCCGATGCTGGAGGAGGTAAGGCGAGGTGGCGGCGGCCAGCCGGTTGGTCACCTTCGGCAAGGTAGCCGTTCCATAGGGGGACGGGACCAACCGCCACTAGCCTCGTCGGCGATGAGACACTGGCTGTTCCTTCTCTGCTGTCTCCCCCTCCTCGCCGCCACGGCGCAGGAAGTCGTCCCCGGTCTGGAGGCCAACGGCTACTTCATAGAGGAGGGCTCCACGGCATCCGAGGAGACGGTCAGCGATGCCGTGTTCGAGGGTAGGGCGGCGGGGGGCCGCCTCTACATCGTGGTCCTCTCCATCGAGCCGCCCGGCGGAGCGACCACCTTCGCCGACTCGGTGCTCGACGATCTCGTCGATGGCTACGTCCTCGTCGTCGCACCAGAGACCGTGGGCTATGCCGGTGACGGGAGCTTCTGGTCGAGCGACGAGCTGGACCGGGCTACCGAGAGGTCCCTCGATGGCTCCGACGACGACGAGGTGGTGGGACTGTTCGTGGAAGCCCTTGCCGGATCCGACGGGGAGCCATCACAAGGTGGTGGCGGCCTCGGCTGGGTATGGCTGCTCGTTCTCGTAGGCGGTGGTGCCCTGGTGGTCTGGGCCATCTCCCGTCGGTCACAGGCCCCCGCCGACCTGAGCAAGGTTCGCGAGCTGGCCAAGACCAAGCTCGCCGAGGTCGCCAACGACATCATCGATCTGGAGGACGAGGTTCGTCTCTCAGAGGACTCCGAGGTGAGGACCCACTATCAGCGGGCCTCGGCGACCTATGCCAGGGCGATGGGTGAGGTGGAGACGGCGTCGACGGCCGACGACCTGATGAGAGTGGCGGGCGACCTGGATCTGGCCATCTGGGAGCTGGACTGTGCCGAGGCTCTTCTCGACTCGAAGCCGCTGCCGCCCAAGCCCGAGCCACCAAAACCCGTGGTCGCGGCGCCGGCGCCGCCCCAGGACCAGCCGGTGGAGTACAACCGTCGTCCGCAGCGGAGGTCGTCGTCCGGTTCCAATGAGCTGATGAGCGTCCTCATGGCGATCCTCGCCTCACAGGGTGGTGGGTGGGGCAGCTCGACGCCCGGCTGGCCCGGCGGCTGGAGCGGTCCCGGCCGGGGCGGCGGCCCCGGGGGGCCATCACGTGGAGGTCTGGGGAGGATCAGGGGAGGCGGGCGTCGCCGTGGTTGATCCGGACCTACACTCCGACACCCCGACAATGGAGTCACGATGCTGAGGAAGTGGTGGGCGTACATCAAGTCGTGGTTCGAGACGACCTCGGAGCAGGTGATGGACCCCGAGGTCGAGATCCGCGCCGCGATAGACGAGGCCAAGAACCGTGACCAGGATCTTCGCAACCAAGCCGCCAAGGTGATAGCCCACAAGACCCAACTGGAGGGTCAGATCGAGGACGCCGCCGACAGCGTCGGGGAGGCGAAGGAGATGGCAAAGCAGGCGTTGATGCGCGCCGACACCGCACAGAAGTCGGGGGACCAGGCCGGCGTCACGAAGTGGACCCAGGCGGCCCAATCCCTGGCGATGAAGCTGCAGGCCTCCGAGAACAACCTGGTCTCGTTGCGCGGCCAGTTCGAGAGCGCCCTAACCCAGGCGGAGAAGGCCAAGGAGGCGGTCCAGGCGAACGCCATGAAGCTCCAGGAGCTCTCGGCGAAGCGGATGGAGATGCTGGGCACACTGGAGCAGGCGAAGATGCAGGAGGCGGTCAACGCCGCCGTGACCTCGATGACCAGCACCTTTGACGAGGGTGTCCCCAGCCTCGACGCCGTCGAAGCCAAGATCGAGCAGCGCAAGGCCGAGGCGATGGCCAGAGCCGAGCTCCACGAGGCGACACCGGAGGGCGCTGAAGCCGAGCTGCGTCAGGCGGTGAGCATGGCCGAGGCCGATGCCAAGCTGGCCGAGCTGAGGGCCGAGCTGGGTCTCTGAGCCGGGGAGGGTTGATGAAGACCCTCCTCGTGATGCGTCACGCCAAGTCAGACTGGGCCGCGGAGCACCACTCCGACCACGAGAGACCGCTCAGCAAGAGGGGGGTGGAGGCGGCTCGTCAGATGGGCCTTCGCCTCACCAGGCTGGGCCTGACCCCCGATCGTGTGATCAGCTCGACGGCCGTGCGGGCCCGGACGACGGCGCTGCTGGCGGCCGAGAGCGGAGAGTGGGAAGCCGCGCCGACCTACGAGCCCCTCTTCTACGGGACCGGGCCGGACACCGTCCTCGGTGTCGTCGCCGGTCTCGATCGGGGAGACCGTCTCCTGATAGTGGGTCACCAACCCACATGGGCGATGATCGTGTCACAGCTCACGGGCGAGCTTGTCGAGATGAAGACGGCCACGGTGGCCGTCGTGACCTCGGACGCACACGTCTGGACCGACCTGGTGGGGAGGGGCGGCACGCTCACCGCGGTCCATCACCCGGCGCGGTGACGTGAAATAACCAGACCGGAACGGGTGTTCCCGGGATAGACACCGCAGCCGGCGAGCGTCTGCGACGCCCGGAGAAGAGGGGGGTTCACAAACTCCCCGGAATGCGTATATTTGGACTCTCGGGGCCCGGCCCCACTACTGCCCTTCGGAGGACGAGATACAACATGCCCGCCATCGACACGCGTGACGACAGGACCGACAAGCCCAGACGCGTGCGTCTCCACTCCAAGCTGACCGACGAGCGCGGTCGGCTCACCACTGATCTCGTCTCCCAGTACCTGACCGCGATCGGCGAGTACGACCTGCTCACCGCGGAGCAGGAGGTCGAGCTCGCCCAGAAGATCGAGGCCGGCGAGGAGGCCGCCGAACGTCTCGAGAACGGCGACTACAGCGGGAAGCGTGAGGAGATGGAGCTGCGCCGTTTCGCCCGCCGTGGCGCCCAGGCCAAGGACGACTTCCTCACCGCCAACCTCCGTCTCGTGGTGGCCAACGCCCGTCGTTACGCCAACACCTCGGGGATCGACTTCCTCGACCTCATCCAGGAGGGCAACCTCGGTCTGATCCGGGCCGTCGAGAAGTTCGACTGGCGCAAGGGCTTCAAGTTCTCCACGTACGCCACGTGGTGGATCAGACAAGCCATCACCAGGGCAATCGCCGACAAGTCGCGGACCGTCCGCATCCCGGTTCATCTCCACGACACCCTGGCCGCGGTCCGCGCTGCTCAGGCCTCGCTCAAGGCCGAGCTGGGCAGAGACCCCCGGCCGGACGAGATCGCCGAAGAGGCGGGTGTCACCGTCGACAAGGTCGAGCTCGCCCTCAGCGTCGCCGACACGGTGTCCCTGGAGCAGCCCATTGGTGAGGACGGCGCCCAGCTCGGGGACTTCATCGAGGACGAGGACGCCGCCGACCCGGTGCAGATGACCGAGGAGCTGGACGTCGCCAACTCGCTGCGTGAGTCGATCGAGCGTCTCCCCGAGCGGGAGGGCCGGATCCTCGCTCTCCGCTACGGGTTCTACGACGGGGTGCCCCGCACCCTCGAGGAGATCGGCGACGAGTTCAATCTCACCAGGGAGCGCATCCGGCAGCTGGAGAAACTCGCCCTCTGCCGTCTCCGCCACCCCTCGTTCGGCATCCGCGAAGCCGATCTGGTCTGAGGGTCTGTGGGGACCTGCCCCACGCCCGCGGTAGCTTGTTCCCGTGAGACTCGGTGATCTGGTGGGCGCGGCGCCCTATCTCTGCGGTCCGGAGACCACTTTGACCGAGGCGGCCCTGGCCATGGAGGGCTCGGACCTGGGGTCGCTGGCCGTCGTGGAGGGTATGTCACTGCTCGGCCTGGTCACCGAACGCGATCTCCGTGACGCCATCGCCCGGGGGACCGACCTGGAGCGGACCCCGGTGTCGGAGGTCATGGCTGCCGAGCCGGACACCTTTGACCCCGATCTCGACGTCTGGGATGCCGCAGCCTGGATCGCCGAGTCGGGGTACCGTCATCTCCCGGTGGTCGACGACGAGGGAGTACTCCTCGGTGTGGTCAGCCTCCGCGACCTGCTCAAGGCGCTCATCGACACCGTCTGAGGATTCACGAACCCAGGGTTCCCACCCACCCTCAGGGTGGGCCACAACCCTGGGTTCCCACCGCTCCCAACCCAGGGTTCCCACCCACCCTCAGGGTGGGCCACAACCCTGGGTTCGCCGTTGTGCCGCGGTCAGGTCCAGACTGCGAGTATCACTGCGACGATCGAATAGGCGATCACGGCGTTGGCCCCGTTTATCAGCCAGTAGGCCCCGCCCTTCCGCTCGTAGAGCTGGTTGACGAAGGCCCCGACCACGCCAAAGCCCACCCCGAGCAATACCCCCAGGGTGATCCCGTCGGAGACCGTCGTGGCCCCGATCGCCTTCACCACCAGGGCGATGACCGTCGTCGTCACCAGATACCCGATGAAGGTCGGGATAATGGTCACCAGCGGCGGCCCCTCACCGGTGACGTCGACACGGGCGTTGTCCGCCCATGCTTTGCTCAACGGGGGGACCGAGTACCAGATGGAGCTGAAGGCGAACCAGGCAATCGCGGCCACGAGGACGGCGACCCAATTCAGATCGGAAAAGAAGTCGGCGACCATTGTCCTCCTCTTTGCTCTTTGCCCTCAGGTTATCGTCGGTGACCCGGGGGCTCCGGGATCCCGGGCGTCGCTGGGTTAATTCGCCCTGACGAGGCGGTGCCCACCCTTAACATGGCCCGACCCCCCCCTTCGACCCCGATCGGGCTTGACTTGAAGCAAGGTTGAAGTTCTACGTTGACGTGCGCCGATGGCTGATTCTCCCATGACACCGTGGACCGTCGTCAAGGATGGGTCGAGACTCATCTGGCGGTTCATCCGGATGCACCCGGTGGCCTTCGCCATCGGGGCCTTCGGTGCTGCCATGTACGCCGGGGCGATCCTCGCCGCGTCGTACGTAGTGGGCTGGGTCACCGACAACATCATCATCCCCGTCCTCGACGCCGGGGAGGACCCCGACCTGCTCACCATCGGCGCTTTGGGGATTGTCGGCGTCGCCGTCTTCAAGGCGGTGGGGATTGTGGCGAGGAGGACGGCGGCCTGGTGGCTGCAGCTCTCGGTCAGGAACGACATTCGCAATCGCCTCGTCGCTCAGATGCTCTCGTTGAGGATGTCATGGTTCGACCGGCAGGCGATCGGCGACCTGCTGGCCGTCGCCGATGCCGACACCGACCAGGGCACCGGGGTCCTTGGGCCACTCCCCTTCGCCAGTGGGGTGTCCCTGCTCCTGGTGGGTGCGGCGACCATGATCCTGATCATCGACCCATGGCTCGGTGTCGGCTCGATCGCCGGTCTGGCCGTGGTCATCGCCATCGACATCCATGGGAGTTGGGTGACCCATGGCATGTGGGAGAAGGTGCAGAAGGTCAGGGGACGGGTGACGGCCATTGCCCACGAGAGCTTCGACGGCGCCCTGACCATCAAGGCGCTGGGTCGGGAGGAGATGGTCGCCGAGCACTTCGCCGAGGCCAGTGACACCCTGCGTGACCGCTTCATCGACGTCCTGTCCACTTGGACTCGTTATCAGGTGATCATCAGGTCCCTTCCCCAGGTGGTGATCCTGGTGATCCTCGTGGTCGGTGCCCTCAGGGTCGGTGCCGGCGACATCACCGCCGGCAACGTGGTCACCGTCGTCTATCTGCTCTCCCTCCTCGTCTTCCCGGTGCAGCTCATCGGTTTTGTGCTCTGGGACCTGGCCGGGAGTCTTGCCGCGTGGGAGAGGGTTCAGAACATCCTCGACGCCGACGACCACGTCGTCTACGGCGAGGCGAGAGCGGCGGGGGAGACGAGTCCCGCCCCGGTCGACGGGTCGGCGGTGGTCTTCTCTTACGATCGTGAGCCGGTCTTCGTGGGTCTCGACTTCGACCTCAGGGCGGGCGTCACCCTGGCCGTGGTCGGCCCGACGGCCTCGGGCAAGTCGACGCTATGTCTCCTCCTCGCCCGGCTCTGGGACCCGGAACAGGGTGTTATCCGTCTCTCCCAACGTGACCTTCGCTCATTTGCGGTCTCCGAGCTCCCCAAGGAGGTCGCCTACGTCGCCCAGGACTCCTTCCTGTTCGACTCCACGGTGCGTGAGAACATCACCCTCGGGGACGACTACGAAGACGACGAGGTGTGGGACGCCCTCAAGCTGGCCGGGGCGCGGGAGTTCGTTCTCGACCTGCCTGAGCTCCTCGACACCCCCTTGGGGGAGCGGGGGACCACCCTCTCCGGCGGCCAGCGGCAACGGCTTGCATTGGCCCGGGCCCTGATCCGGCGACCCCGGCTCCTGATCCTCGACGATGCCACGTCCGCCGTGGATCCGTCGGTCGAGGCGGAGATACTTCGCGCCTTGAAGGCCGCGGAGCTGCCTTCCACAGTCGTGGTCGTCGCCTATCGGCCTTCGTCGATCCGTCTTGCCGACGAGGTGGTCTATGTCGACGAGCGGCGCATCCTCGGTCACGGCACCCATGCCGAGCTCCTCGACACCGTCCCCGGCTACGCCCGTCTCGTGCATGCCTACGAGGAAGAGGCCCGTCGTCTCAGACAGGAGACGTCATGACCCGGACCGACCGCGCCACGGCGGTGATCCGGCGAGCCTTGCGCGAGGCGCCGGTGCTTCGTCGCGGGCTCTGGGTCACCCTGGTCCTGGCAATGCTCGGCCAGGCGATAACCGTGGTCACCCCGGTGGCCCTCCAGCAGATCATCGACACCGACCTGCTCGGTGGGGGCGAGGTCGAACCGGCCGGACTGCTGACGAAGGCGGGGCTTGCCTTCGCTGCCCTGGTCGTGGGGGTGGTGGTGGGACGTATCGCCCTGGTCCGTCTGGTGAGGTCGTCGTCGGCCGGCCTCTCCGACCTCCGTGTCAAGACCTTCGACCACATCATGCGCCGGTTCGTGCTCCACGTGCAGGCGGAGCGTCGCGGGGGCCTGGTCGCCAGGGTCACCTCGGACATCACCACGATCCAGGAGTTCATGGAGTGGGGCGGGGTGGGTCTGATCATCGCCGTCAGCCAGGTGCTCCTGGCCACCATCGCCATGCTGTACTACGACTGGCGGCTGGCTCTCATCGCCATCATCGGCGTCATCGTCTATCTGACGATGATGACGTGGTTCCAGAGGGTGCTATCCAAGAGTTATGACCGGGTTCGTGAAGAGGTGGGGGTCTCCCTCGGGGTGATGAGCGAGGCCATCACCGCGATCCCGCTTGCCCGGGCCTACGGCACCGAGGAGCGGACGAAACAGCGGGTGGCAGCCGCGCTTGACCGACGGTTCCGGATCGAGTTTCGAACGGCACGGTTCGGGAACATCCTGTTCTCGACGGCCGAGGTGTTCGCGGGCGGTCTCACCGCCGCCCTCATCGTCGCCGGGATCCTCATCGGAGACCTGACCGCGGGGATGATGGTGGCCTTCCTGTTCCTGGCGAATCTTCTCATCGAGCCGCTACAGCTGGTTGTCGAGACCCTCGACTTCGCCCAGTCCGCGGCCTCGGGTCTGCGGCGTGTAATGGACGTCCTCGACTCCCCCGTTGAGGTCCTCGAGCCGCTCCATCCGGAGACCCTGCGACCAGGCGGCCTTAGCGCCAGGTTCGAACACGTCTCCTACTCCTACCCGGATGGGCCGGAGGTGCTCTCCGACGTGACAGCGGAGATCCCGGTGGGGTCTCGAGTGGCCGTGGTCGGCGAGACGGGATCCGGGAAGACGACGTTCGCCAAACTGTTGGTCCGCCTCATCGACCCCAGCCTGGGCACTGTCTACGTGGGTGGAGTCCCGGCCGACCGGGTCCGTCTCACCGAGCTGCGGAGCCGGGTCGCCTTCGTGCCTCAGGAGGGGTTCCTCTTCGACGACACCATCGCCAACAACGTGCGCTACGGGCGTCCCGAGGCCGCAGACGCCGAGATCTTCACCGCGTTCCACGAGTTGGGCATCCTCGAGTGGGTGGAGGGTCTTCCCGATGGTCTCGACACCCGCACCGGCGAGCGTGGCGGCAACCTGAGCGCAGGAGAGAGACAGCTCGTGGCACTGGTCAGATCCTGGATCTCCTCACCGGATCTCCTCGTGCTCGACGAGGCCACATCGGCGGTGGACCCCGCCTTGGACGTGGCGCTGCGCCACGCCATAGGTCGTCTCACAGAGGCGCGCACCTCGGTGACGATCGCCCACCGTCTGGCCACCGCGGAGGCGGCCGACGAAGTTCTCGTCTTCGATCGGGGCCGTCTGGTCGAGCGGGGCACGCATCGCGCGCTGCTCGCCAGGGGCGGGGTCTATACCGCCCTGTACGCAGATTGGTCGGCCGGGACCAAGACCGTGTGACCAGACCCGGTCAGGGCGGCGGGAGATATCGGGCGTCGGTGAACTTGCCTCCGTCGACATCGATCTCCCAGATCGAGCCCTTGGCACACTCGGGCGACGTCTTGATGGCCAATCCCTGTCGTCGGAGACGACGCAGGACGCCGACGATCACATCACCGTGTGAGCAGATGACTGCGTTGTACCCGACCACGTCGAGCACGAGGTCATAGGCGGCGTCGGAGACCTCATCCTCGGCGAGACGCTGGTCGATCTCGATCTCGACACCGGTCGCCACCGCAAGAGGGGCGACGCTCTCGATGCATCTGACGTATGGGGACGTGAGGACACGGTCGATCTCGGCGGTGGCGAGCTTGTCTGCCGTCACCGACGCCTGACGTCGCCCCTTGTTGCTCAGCGGGCGCTGGGTGTCGTCCCCACGCCATCCACCCCGGTCCCCGGCATCCACGTGACGCAGCAATCGCAGTGTGCCGGTGGCCGCCAGCCTCGCCAGGTCGGTTGGGTCGATCAGCTCCCGCTCGTTCTCGTAGACGAGCGCTCGACGAGCCTTCTTCGGCCCGAGCCAGGCGATCTGGTCGATCTCGTCGTTGGGGACGAATCCGGGGCTGGCGGGCAGGGGGCGCATGGCGAACCAGACGACCTCCTTGACCCCTCCGGCGATGGTGTGGCGAGTCGTTGCCAGCGGCGCCACGATCCGGCACGAGTATCCGGTCTCTTCGAGAACCTCCCTCAGGGCCGCAGTCTCCGGGCCCTCCCCATCCTCTATCTTGCCTTTGGGCAAGGACCAGTCGTCGTAGGCGGGCCTGTGGACTGCCAGCACTCGAATCCTGCCCTTGCCGGTCTTCCTCATCACCAGGCCGCCCGCGGCACGGATCACACGAGTCACCCCAGAGAGGCTAGAGGTCGGAGAGCGGGGTTACGAGCGGGACCGGCGTCGTGAGCCGATCACCGGTTCGACGGGCTCGTGGGTCGCGGTCAGATCGATGGTGACCGCATTGCATATGGCACAGACCCGACGTCCGATACCGGCGCCGACATTCTGTGTCTCTCCGAACTGGTGGAGACCCTTCCGACAGTCGGAGCGGCTCCTTCGGGGGCTCTTCGTCTCGGGTCTGACGTGTGTCACGTGGCCTCAGGCTACGGTGACGAGTGCGGTGGGCAAAGGACCGTCATTCCTCAGCCGCGCATGACCTCCTCGATGCCCGCGACCACCCGGTCCATATCGACGAGGGCGTGACTTTCGATGGCGAACTGGGGCCAGGGGACGTCAAACCCGGTGACACGGGCGATCGGAGCCTCCAAGTCGTACATGGCCTCTTCCGCGACCGATGCCGCCACCTCGGCAGCCATCCCGGCGGCGCCCTGAGGCTCCTGAACGACGAGGAGTCTGCCCGTGCGTCTCACCGACTCGAGCACCGTGTCTCGGTCCCAAGGGAAGAGGGTCCGCAGGTCGATCACTTCCACAGAGACCTCCACGGCGGCGGCGGCGGCCAGGGCCACCGGGACCATGCCCCCATAGGTGACCAGGGTGAGATCGTTTCCGCTGCGCCGGACCCGAGCCCGGCCGATCGGCAGGGTGTAGCGCTCGGTCGGCACCTCCTCCCGTGTCGCCCGGTAGAGGACCTTGGGCTCGAGGAAGATCACCGGATCATCACCCTCCAGTGCCGCGGTCAGCAGACCTTTGGCGTCGATCGGTGTAGATGGGCACACGACGACCAAACCCGGGGCATGCACGAAATAGGCCTCCGGGGAATCGCAATGGTGCTCGTGGGCGCCGATTCCGGCGCCGTTGGGGAAACGAACGACTACGGGTACTGAGACGTTGCCCCGGGTCCGGAATCGAAACCGGCCCAGGTGGCTGACTATCTGGTCGAAGGCGGGGTAGACGAACCCGTCGAACTGGATCTCCGCCACCGGCTTGGCCCCGGCCAGCGCCATGCCCACCGCGGCGCCCACGATCCCCGACTCGTTGAGTGGGGTGTCGATCACTCGCTCCGGCCCGAATTCGTCGAGGAGACCCTCGGTGACCCGGAAGACCCCACCGGCGATCGCCACGTCCTCCCCGAGGACTATGACACGGGCGTCGTCCTCCATCGCCTGGTGGAGGGTCTCGTTGATGGCTTCGGCCATCGTCAGGCTTCGCTTGGGCCCGGTGGGGAGCTCGTCTCTGCCCACTACCCAGATCTCGTCTGCGGCGAAGACCGTCTCCGCCTCGCCGTGGGCCCGTTGCATGGCGTTGAGTTGTCTGACGACGTGCGGCGGTATCCGGCTGAAGCCATGTCTCACCGCATCGTCACGGCCGGGGAGTGGCATGGCTTCGATCGCGGTGATGGCGGCCTCCACCGAGTCGCGCACCTCCATGGCAACTTTCTCACCTGTGCGCTCGTCCCACTCGCCGCGCCGTTGCAGGAAGCGGCGGAGACGATCGATGGGATCCCTCTCCCTCCATTGCTCCACCTCGTCGGTGGTCCGATAGAGACTCGGGTCGTCGGCGGTGGCATGGGGCCCATAGCGATAGGTGAGCGCCTCGATGAGGGTCGGGCCCTCTCCCCGTCGCGCCCGGTCCAGGGCTGCCCTCGTCGCCAGGTACATGGCTGCGGGGTCCATGCCGTCGACACGCACTCCTTCGAACCCGTAGGCCTCGGCCTTCTGGGCGATAGTGGGTGATGCGGTCTGCTGGGAGTAGGGGACGGATATGGCGTAGAGGTTGTTGGAGCAGATGAAAACGGTCGGCGTCCTCCACACCCCGGCGAAGTTCATCCCGCTGTGGAAGTCGGTCTCGGAGGTGGCGCCGTCGCCGAAGTAGGTGACCGTGACCGTGTCCTCACCCTTGAGCCGGGCGTAGTAGGCGTACCCGACGGCGTGAGGGAGCTGACTGGCGATGGGGACGGTGACGATCCCTGTCCGATACTTGGCCATGTCCCAGCCGGCATTGGGCAGACCCCGCCAGTACGCGAGAAGGACCTCCATGGGGAGGCCCCTCGTGACCTGGACTCCGTGTTCCCTGTAGGAGGGGAACACGAAGTCACCGTCCTCCATGGCGAGGGCCGAGCCGATCTGCACCGCCTCCTGCCCTTCGAGCATGGCATAGGTGCCGAGACGCCCCTGACGTTGCAGCGCCAGCATCCGCCGGTCGAGCTCCCGGGCAAGGAACATGTCCCGGTACATTCGCTGATAGAGGTCGGGGGCCAATCCCGGGTCGTCGCCGACGAGACGGCCTCCCGGGTCGATGATCGATAAGGGTTCGATCATGACCCCGAGTCTGGCACACCACCGCCGAACGTGGGCAACCGGCGCCACTAGGTTGAATGTCATGCCCATCCTGAGACCGGAGATCGCCGCCCTCGCCCCCTATGAAGTGGGTCGACCCATCGAGGAGGTGGTCCGTGAGCATGGGGTCGACCCCGCCGACGTGGTCCGGCTCACCGCCAACGAGAGCCCGGAGGGCCCTTTTCCCGGTGTGATCGACGCCGCTGTCGACGCCCTGGCTCTGTCCAACCGCTACCCGGACAACGATTCGCTGGAGCTGACGGGGGCGCTGGCTGCCGAGCTGGGAATCGCTAGGTCGAATCTGATGATGGGGAACGGGAGTGTCTCTCTGCTCGCCGAGATGACCGCGGCGGTCGGTGGTCCGGGGACCAACGTCGTCTATGCGTGGCCTTCCTTCGTGATGTATCGCTTCGCCGCCATATGGGCGGGCAGCACCGTGCGGGAGATCCCCCTCGACGCGGGTCACGCCCACGACCTGGAGGCGATGGGTGAGTCGATCGACGAGACGACACGGGTGGTCTTCGTCTGCAACCCGAACAACCCCACAGGGACGATCACCGACGCCGACATGATCGAGGACTTCATCAACAGCGTCCCTGCCGGCGTGCTGGTCGTCGTCGACGAGGCCTATCACGACTTCGTCTCCAACCCGAGTTATCGAACGGCGATACCCCTAGCCGTCGACCTGCCCAACGTGGTGGTGCTTCGCACCTTCTCCAAGATCTACGCCCTGGCCGCCCATCGGGTCGGGTATGCCGTCGGTCGGTCGGAGACCCTGACCGACTTGAGGAAGATCCAGACGCCGCTCACAGTGAGCCGGGTCGCTCAAGCGGCAGCGCTCGCCTCGCTGGGCCAACCCGACGAGGTGGCCCGACGTGCGGCCCGGAACGCCGCCGGACGGCGATACCTGTCTGCGGCGCTGGACGAGCGTGGCCTGGGCCAGGTGGCGAGTGAGACCAACTTCATCTACTTCGCGACCCCCGGCGATGACTCGAGACGGGTCTCCGACGAGTTCACCCGGCTCGGGGTGATCATTCGCCCGATGTCCCGGGGATGGGTGAGGGTCTCCGTAGGCTCCGAGATCGACAACAAGAGATTCGTCGACGCCCTCGACCGGGTATTGGAAACCGGGTCGGGGTGAATGGGGCAAAGGGGTCGTCAGGCTCCTATCCCTTCCACCCCGAGGCGACGACAATCCGGCGACGGTCAACTCATGGACGCATCCCGTATCGCCAAGGAAGCCTCGAGACTGCTCCCGCTCGCCCAGCGGGTGCTGAAGCGCTACCCCTTTCTGACCAGGGAGGTGGATCATCTCGCCACCCACTCCAATGTCATGTTCCGGGTCATCGGGGAGGGTGGCCAGCAGCTGGTGCTCCGGGTCGGCTCGCCAGAGGGGAACACCAGGTCGAACATCGAGTACGAGGTCGCCTGGCTCGACGCGCTCAACCGGGACACCGACCTCGACGTGGTTCGCCCCATCCGCACCGCCGGCGGGTCGCTGATAGTCGACGAGTACGACCCGGTGATCGGCAAGGAGCGCCCGTGCGTGCTCTTCACCTGGGTCCCGGGGTCCCCCCTCGGCAACAGGGCCGGGCCTTTCGGGTACCGTCTGCTCGGCCAGGTCGCAGCCTCGCTCCAGGCCCACGGCCGTTATTGGCGACCGGAGCGGCCCGATGGGATGCGACGATGGGACAAGGTGTTCTATTACGGCCCCGAGCTCGACCCGGTGATCATCGGGAACCCCCGATTCGGCCATCTCTTCGAACACCGGCGTCAGAAGATCATCTCCCGGGCCGGGGAGCTGGCAGAGGAGGTGATCAGACGATCGTGGGTGGCGGGGAGACCGCAGGTGGTCCATGGCGACCTCCACGAGTGGAACGTCCACGTGGTCGCCAGCCGCATCCACGTCTTCGACTTCGAGGACGTGATGTATGCCTTGCCCGCCCAGGACGTGGCGATCAGCCTCTATCACACCCGCGCCGACGAGAACCGTGACGAGGTTCGTGAGGCATTCCGACGGGGATACGAGAGCGTGGCCGTCTGGCCGGTGGAGGACGATTCCCAGCTCGATGCCTTCCACGCCGCCCGACAGATCATGCTGATGAACTACGCGGCCAGGACCCTGCCGATGGCCGAGGCGGAGGACTTCCTCGATAACGTCATGCCCTGGCTCGAGTCATATGTCCGTCGTCACGGATGAGATTCAAAGACCGGAGCACCGCCGGTGTCGCCCTGGGGCGTCGTCTGATCGAGCTGGCGCCCAGCGATCCCGTTGTCCTCGTCCTGCCCCGTGGCGGGGTCCCGGTGGGCTACGAGGTGGCCATGACGCTCGGCTGCGACCTCGACATCCTCTTGGTGAGAAAGCTCGGGGTGCCCGGGCAGCCGGAGCTGGCGATGGGGGCCGTCGCCGAGGGTGACGTGGTCATCCGCAACCAGGTGATACTCGATCTCGCCGGGATCGACGAGACGGCCTTCTCCAGGGTGCTCGAGATGGAGCAGGCGACGCTGGAGGGGAGGGCCGCCCTCTACCGCCAGGATCATGCGGCCCTCGACCCGGCGGGGCGCACGGCACTGGTTGTCGACGATGGTCTCGCCACCGGTGCCACGGCCCTGGCGGCGGTGGAAGCCCTTCGCATCCGCGACGCCGGTCAGGTATGGGTCTGTGTCCCTGTCGCTCCAGCGGACACCGTGAAGGTGATAGGGACGGTGGCCGACCGTGTCGTCGTTCTGGAGCAGCCGCGCAGGTTTGGGGCGGTCGGGGTCTGGTACGAGGACTTCTCCCAAATCGGCGACGACGAGGTCAAGACGCTGCTGGCCCACTCCAGGCTACGGTGAGCTGATCAAGGAAAGGTATGTCCAATGCCGAGCTTGGAGCAGTTCTGCACCGTCAGCGGTGACTTGGGGATGAACGTCATCGGGCAGACGCCGAACGGGATGCGGATCGACTTTCCCTTCACGGGGACGGCGACCAGCAGCCATTGGGATGGGGAGAGACCGGTCAGCGGCGTCGACTACGTGACGGTGAGGGCCGACGGGAACATGGAGCTCGACATCCATGGCGTCATCGGTGAGAAACGGGAGAAGGTGGCATATGCCGCGATCGGGGTCTCCATCGCCAACCCGGACGGGTCCGCCGACCCCAAAGAGTTGATCAGGTTCCACACCGCCAACGAGGACCTGGCGTGGCTCAACGACGAGATCGCTGTGGCGTTTGGCCACGGCGCCGCCGGCAAGATCAGTCTCGAGATCTTCCTGATCAGACCGTAGCCCGCCGTCTCATCCGTCCTGCCCGCCCGGTCCGGGGCCGAACCGGCGGTAGTCGGGTTTTCGCTTGTCGAGGAAGGCCCTGACCCCCTCGAGATGCTCCGGTGTCCTCCCCAGCCGGCCCTGCTCGGTCTGTTCGGCCCGCAGCGCCTCGGAGAGTCCGGTGCCCGCCGCCTCACGGATCAGACGTCGGGTGGTGACCAGGGAGTCGGGCACCAGCGAGGCCAGGGCGGCGGCGGTGGTGAGGGCGGCGTCCAGCAACTCCTCGTCGGGGTGCACCGAGGTGCAAAGTCCCAGCGTCAGCGCCTCATCGGGGCCGACCCGCCGATTCGTCAAGGCCAACTCGAGCGCCCTCCCGACCCCGATCATCGAGGGCAGCCACCAGGTGGTGCCCGAGTCGGGGACGAGACCGATCCCGGTGAACGCCGAGGTGAGTGTGGCCCCTTGGGCCATGACCCGCAGATCGCAGGCAAGCGCCAGACCGAGACCGGCTCCGGCCGCCACTCCGTTGACGGCGGCGATGGTGGGGACGGCGCACCCGATGACGGCTTCGATCAGCGGGTGGAACACCCGCTCGAGGTGACCGGCGAGATCCGGGCCGTCCCTCTCATAGTCCTCGACGAGGTCGGCGAGATCGGCGCCGGAGCAGAAGGCGCGTCCCGCACCGGTCACGACAACAGCCCGGGACTCGACACCGGCCCGGGCCAGGGCCTCGATCATCGCCACGGAGAGCCCGGCCTCGATTGCGTTGAATCGGTCGGGTCGGTCCATGATCACCACGGCCACATCGTCCCGCAGCTCGTATCGGACGCTCATCCTCGCGAATCGTAAATCACGGAAAACATCGGTGGCTCCAGGGTTCTGCCCTATCGTTAGTCGCCGTTGTCGCACCGCGGCGAAGACTCACCGACCCAAAGGAGGGGCCGTGAACAAAACCGAGATGGCGGAGAAGCTCGCCAGGAAGGCGGACATCTCCAAGGCCAAGGCGGCCGAGATCGTCGACATAATGTTCTCGACCAAAGCCGGCGAGGGGATAATCGCCGTGGAGCTCGATGCCGGGCGAAAGGTCAACATCACGGGCTTTGGGACATTCAGCACCAAGTCCCGGTCGGCCCGAACCGGGCGTAACCCCGCCACCGGAGCGAGGATCATGATCCCGGCGAGGAAGTACACCCACTTCGCACCCGCCAAGGGTCTGAAGGACCGCGTCTCGGCCTGAGACCACCCACCTTCTGTCCATCGAGGGGTCTTCACGGCCCCTCGATCTTTTTTGGGCGGGTACCGGGTTAGCGTTTCCGGCGTGATCAACTGGTCGGCGCCGGTCGCCATAGCCCATAGGGGCAGTCGTTATCACTGGCCGGAGAACACCCTCGAGGCGTTCGCCGGAGCAGTGTCCATGGGCTACCGGCACATCGAGACCGACGTCAGGATGACGAGGGACGGAGTGCTCGTGTGCATCCACGATCCGACGGTGGATCGGACCACCGAGGGCGTGGGGAGGGTGGCCGAGTTCGACTTCGCCGACCTGGAGAGTCTCGACGCCGGTCATCGTCACTCGAAATCCAACGAGTACCCCTTCCGCGGCCGGAAGATCAGGGTTCCCAGGCTCGAGGAGACGGTGGCCAGCTTCCCGGACACCAGGTTCGTCCTCGATCTGAAGGCGGACGGTATGGCCATGGAGCTCGCCCGGATCATCGATGATCAAGACCTCGGGGAGCGGGTGGTCGTCGGGTCTTTCAACGATCGACGGCTCCGTGAGGTGAGAAGAGCCACCTCGGGTCGGGTGCCCGTCTCGACCGGTTCGGCGAGGTCGAGGAGTTGGGTTGCCGCTTCCCGGATGGGTCGGTCACCTGTCGGAGCGGCGAGCGCACTCCAGGTCCCAAAGAGCCTGCGCGGGGTCAGGGTGGTGGACGGAAAGCTGGTCGCTGCCGCACATCGGGCGGGTCTCCAGGTGCACGTGTGGACCGTCAACGAGCGGGAGGAGATGGGACGTCTCCTCGACCTGGGGGTGGATGGGCTGGTCACCGATCGTCTCGACGTGCTCCGTGAGGTGCTGGCCGGGAGGGGAGCTTGGGAGTCATGAGCAGAGCGGCCCTCGGGGCGATCCTCGTCGCCGCCGTCGAGATCGGCGGCGGGTTCGGCGCGGCCACGGCCTCCACCGTCACCCTGGGCTCGACGACGATGGTTGTCGACATCGAGGTGGAGGTGGCCAGGACGACCGAGACAGTGGTAGCCCATCTGTCGATCGAGGACGAGGCCCTGGTCATACCGCTCCTGCATCGTGGTGACGGCATCTACGGTGTGAGGACCGAGGTCCCGAGGAAGGACCACGTCGTGGTCTTCGAGATACTCGGGCCCAATGGCGAGCTCTCCACACCTATCACTCTCACCCAGCTCGGGGCCGACCTCGCCGTCGCCCCGGACCGAGCCCCGGAGGAGGAGGGCCTCGACGAGTCGACCACCCGGTGGGGTTGGCTGGGGCTGGCCCTGGGGGCCGCCTCCTTGTCCGTGCTCGCCATCTGGGTCCTGGTGGGTCGTGAGGAGAACGGGCCCGAAGCCGAGGAGGAGTGATCCGGCGGGCTCGGCGGGGCGGGTCTAGAGCGGCTGCATCCCGAGCGGGATGACGGAGGCCAGGTCGGAGGGGTATGTCACCTTGATGTTGGTCCTCTCCCCGGGGACCGCGGCCACCTCGATGTCGGAGAACCTGGTCACGACGTCCATTGTGTCGAGACCGACGTATCCGGTCTCCCGGGCCATCCGATAGCACTCGACGAGTGTGGGCCCGTGGAAGACCTGGGGTGTCTGCGCCGCCATCACCCCCTCGATGAAGCCAAGACCCGTGCGGTCGACGAGGGGTCCCCGGGCGGCAACCACGGGCACGGCGCCCCCGGTGATCGCAGCGGTCTCGAAGAGGCGTCGGACGAGATGAGGGCTCGGGTTGGGTCTTGCCCCGTCGTGGATTGCGATGAGGTCGGGCTTCCCGGCCAACGCCTCGAGACCAGCCGTCTCGCTGGAGGTGCGTGTCGGGCCACCCGAGACCATGGGGTGGGTCACGCCAAGCCGCCGGAGGCCATCCATCTGCTCCTCACGGCACACCAGGACACATTGGGAGACGTCGTTGCACACCCTGTCCAGGGTGATCATGACCAGGGGGACCCCCCCGATGAGGGCCATCATCTTGTCGGTCTCGAAGCGGGAGCCGCTCCCTGCGGCTGCGACGATCATGGCCCTGGTCACGATGGCGAGGGTACCTTGGCAGGGTGCGCCTCCCCGATCCCCTGGCCGACGACATCCTGGTCTTCGACACAGATGGCGCCACGCTCCATATCGACCCGCCCCCTGATGCACCGGCCACCCTCTTGGTCGTTCCTGTCACCGACGCTCTGAAGATCGTCTCGGGTGACCGCGTTGCGGGGAGCTTCGACAGGGGCCGGGCGTGGACAGTGGTCGGATTCGCACTGAGACGGGAGGTGGTGGAGCGTCTCGGGGGAAAGGAGATGGCCCCGCAGGCCCTCATCGAGAAGGTGAAGGAGCTGGGTCATGTCTGGCAGACCCGGGTGTCAGGTGCCCCCTGAGGCGAGCCGACCCTTGAGCGCCCAATAGGCGAGGACCGCGGCCACCCCGGTGGCCACTGCCGCTCCGGGCACCGCTCTGGCCGCCAGGCTGGAAGCCGACGGCCAGCGGCCCTATGCCATACCGATCGGCGGCGCTTCGGTGACGGGGGTCCGGGCCTATCTGGAA
>JAKEHF010000083.1 GCA_022615295.1 Actinomycetota bacterium
AAGGATCCCCTCGTCGGATAGACAAAGGGAGGGAGCTGGAACAGGACGACGCCCAGCTTTCCCGCCGAGTGGAGGGGCATCAGGGCGCTACGGAAGGCCTGGGCCGCCTCGGCCTGGAGGTCCCGAGGGAGATCCCGCATGTAGACGTTGGCCTTCTCCGCCATCCCCTCGGGGAGCTTCTCCCTGAAGTCCTTCCACAGCGAGCGGGGCGGAGTGGGGTGCTGGGTGAGGAGACGGAAGGCCTTGACGTCGAAGGTGAACTCATCCGGGGTGCGCTCCACCCAGAGACCGGCCACCCTCTCCGACGGCGGGGCGTAGTAGGTGGAATCGACCTCGACGATGAGGAAGCGCTCCGCGTAGAAACCGAGACGCTCCTCGGCGCTCATCTCGGTGTTGGGATAGAAGGTGGTGTTATCGATGAGGGTGGGGTCGGTCCAGGAGCAGGTGCCGATCTTGATCTGTCCGGTCACGATCACCCGAGCCTACGACACCTGGTCCACTGGACAGACCGCCGGCATTAGCGTTTGGGGCGGATGGAGCCCCTGCGGATCTACCTCTTCGGCGGCTTCCTGCTCGAGCGCTCCGGTGTGGCGCTGCCCCCGATCGCCTCCCGGGCGGGCCGCTCCGTGTTCGCCCATCTGGTGATGAACCGTGACCGGCCGCTCCAGCGGGACCTTCTCGCGGGCACCTTCTGGCCCGACATGCCCGAGGGGAGGGCCCGGCGTCGTCTCAGCCACACCCTGTGGCAGATCCATGACGTGGTCAACCAGGACGGCAGCTCCCATCTCGCGGTCACCTCCGACACCCTCGCCTTCGACACCACCTCCCCCTACTGGCTCGATGTCGAGGAGTTCGAAAGGCACTTCGAGGTGTCAACGGGCGGCCCCGCCGAAGGCGGTCCCGCCTCGCGTCTCGACGGCACGTCCCTGCGGGCCTGTGTCGAGCTCTACCGGGGCGACTTCTTGGCAGGCTTTTTCGACGACTGGGTGATCGTCGACCAGGACCACTACCGCCAGCGCTATCTGGTGGTGCTGCGCCGGCTCATCGACGTCACCAAGGCCGGCGGTGACTACGAGGAGGCCCTCGCCCATGCGCGTCGTCTCACCCATCACGACCCTCTCACCGAGGAGGTCCACCGTGAGGTGATGCGTCTCTGCTTCCTCCTCGGACGCACGGAGGAGGCGGTCCAGCAGTTCGAGAGGTGCAGGTCGGTGCTCGCCGAGGAGCTCGAGGCGGAGCCCTCGCCGGCGACGGTGGTGCTCCACGAGAAGATCCTCCGTCAGCGTCGGGCCGGGATCCGTCCGGTTCGGGGCGAGCCGGCCCGGGTGGTCCTCGGTCCCCGAGTGGAGACACCGTTCGTCGGCCGTGAGGAGGAGCGCCGCAAGCTGGTAGACCACATGGAGCGGGTCCTCGCCGGGCCGGGCGGGGTGGTCCTGCTCGAAGGTGAGCCGGGGGTGGGCAAGACCCGTCTCGCCCTCGAGGCCGCCGAGGACGCCAGATGGCGCGGTTTCGAGGTGAGTTGGGGGAGCTGCACACCGGGGGCGGTGCGTCCCTTCGCCGCTCTTGTAGAGGTGCTCGACTCGTTGAGCCCGCTCCGTGTCGAACAGCTCGCCGAATTGGTGCCCGCGGTTTGGCTGGGGGAGACGAGCCGCCTGGCCCATGGGCTGCGAAATGGCGCCAGGACCCCGACCACCCAAGTGCCGTTGCGACCCGCGGAGGAATCGACCCGGATGAGGGAGGCACTGGTCCACACCCTGGGGGCCTTGGGGGAGATCACTCCCCATCTCGTGATCATCGACGACGTGCAGTGGGCCGACCGGGACACCCTGGCGGTGATCGGCCAGCTCGGTCCCCGTCTCGCCGGGTCGCGCACCCTTCTCCTCCTCCTATACCGGAGTGAGGAGGCCCGAGGTGATCCCGAGGTGTGGGACATGCTCCGTGAGGGTGACCGTGTCGCCGGTCTGGGCCGGGTCGTCCTTTCACCGCTCTCCGTGTTCGAGCTCGAGGAGATGGTGCGACGAACCCTCGGGCTGGCGAGGCTCGACCCCGCGGTGGCCGCCCAGCTCCACCGTCAGACCGGCGGCAACGCCCTGTTCAGCCTGGAGACGTTGCTGGCGATGCGCGATCGGGGGCTCTTCGAGGCGGGGGACCCGGCCACCGTCCTCGAACGGCAGCTCACAGCACGTGAGGTTCCTGTCGCCCCCCGGGTCCGCTCGGTGATCGATTCCCGGATGTCGCTCCTTCGTGAGGACGTTGCCTCCGTCCTCGAGCTGATCGCCGTCTTCGGCCATTCGATCGACCTGGCCGTCCTCGCCCAAACCGCCGAGCTCGATCGTCTGGTGGTGCTCGACGCCGTCGACGAGCTCGCCCACAGGGGTCTCGTCCGTGACGGCGGCGAGGGACGCTTCGGCATGACCCACGACCAGGTCCGTCAGGTGGTCTACGACCGCATCGAGCATCGTCGTCGGGTCGGGCTGCATCGCCAGGTCGCCGAGACACTCACCCAGGTCGACCCCGACGCCGTCGAGGCCATCGGCTACCACTTCTGGGAGGGGGAGGCACCCCGTCTGGCGGCGTCTCGTCTTCTCGAGGCGGGGCTGCGGGCGATGGGTGTAAACGCCTATGGCACCGCCCAGCATCATCTGGAGACGGCCAGACGGGCCGCGGCTGAGGCGGGCTGGCCGGCCTCGGAGAGATACCGGTTGCTGGGTCAGCTCGAAGACGTCCTTGGAGTCCTCGGCCGCCGCGAGCAGCAGGGCGCGGTCCTCGACGAGATGGCCTCACTCATCGGTGCGTCGCATCGGCTGACCGGCGATCTGGGGAGACGTCGGGCCTGGCTCCTCGCCCACACCGCCGACTTCGCCGCAGCCGAGAAGGCGGCGACCCGTTCGGTCGGCATGGAGCGACGTCATGGCGACGACAACGGGTTGGCGATGAGTCTGGTGGCGTTGGGCACCTGTCTACGTTGGGCGGGTCGGCCTCTGGAGGCGATCCCCCATCTCGAGGAGGCGGTGACCGTGTCGGG
Source organism: Actinomycetota bacterium (assembly GCA_022615295.1). GTDB lineage: Bacteria > Actinomycetota > Acidimicrobiia > Spongiisociales > ZC4RG35 > ZC4RG35. The sequence goes on from JAKEHF010000083.1 coordinate 3,026, forward strand.
GGAGGAGGTCCAGCGGGCCGACGCCCTCACCGAGTTGGCCAGCACTCTCGTAGAGGTGCAGAGGGTGGTCGAGGCGATCCCCCGTCTCGACTTGGCCGTGGAGATCTATACGGATGCCGGCCATCTCCGTGGTCTCGCCGAGGCGGATGGGATCCGGGGACGGGCCCTCCATCAGATGGACGCCGAGAAGGCCCGAGCCAGCATGACGACGGCGGTAGCTATCTGTCGTGAGATCCGTTATCGCCATGGTGAGGGGGTCAATCTGGTCAATCTCAGTCTCCTCGAGCAGATGCTGGGCGGGGTGGCTGCTGCCCTGGAGGGTTATGACCGGGCCGCCCATATCTTCGGCGAGCTGGGTAATCATCGTGGCGAGGCGATGGTCCTCGCCAACTCGGCATGGGCCCGTCAGGCCATCCTCGGTGATCACCAACGTGCGGTGAGCGATGCCACCAGGGCGATGCGGCATTTCATCGAGATCGGGGACCGGGCCCGGGAGGCGCAATGTCTCGAGATCATCGCCGGGGTGGCCATCGACGAGGG
>JAKEHF010000084.1 GCA_022615295.1 Actinomycetota bacterium
GCTACCTCACCGATACGCATGTTGAAAGGTCCTCTGGTTAAGGCAACGATACACCTTCAACCAGGTTGAAGGTCAAGCGGCAAGGATCGGACTCGGCAGGACACTCAGGACATCGAACCAAACGCCTACCAGGATGAGGTGGTACCCGCTCCATCGCCTCACGGCGGGTCACGTCATCCGGATCGGGGTAGCGAATCGACACTGGCGATCGATGCAACCTGGGTAGCCGTGACCGCAAAGCCGGGCTCACCACCATCATCGCCGGAAACCAGGCGTACATCTTCGTCGCAGATCAACTCCTGAGACGCCTCACCCTCGACCCAACAAGACAACAACAACCCCTGACGTGTGCGACATCAGTATCAAGGCGCGACATGACACCCTGTGTAATTCCCGGAATGGTGGTGCGCACGCATCAGCGGCTCATCCGGTAGGCCGAAACCCTTCTCATCGTCTCCTCGAGAGCCTCGGCGCCGGTGAGCGCACCGGAGGCCACTGCCCCGTAGGTGTCGGGCGACATGGCGCCCTGGTAGCCGCTCGCCTCGAGTGCGGCCAGAAAAGGATCGAGGGGATGGATATGCCCCGGGGGAAGGTCTGCGTCGGGATCGCCGTCACTGTCACCCAGATGAATATGGAGCAGCCGGTCACCGAGACGGGGCACGATGGCCGACGGGTCCCGGCCGGCGGCGTGCTCGTGACCAATGTCGAGCAGTACGCCAATGGCGTCCCCACTGGCTGCCGTGGCGCCGAGGTCGAGGACGTCACCCGGTGTGGACACCACCGTGTCTGGCTTGGGCTCGATGGCGATGCGCATGCCACGACGGTTCGCTAGCACCGATAGCTCCGAGATGGTCCTGGCCACCATCTCACGGTCGGCATCGGGCGGGTCGGCTCCGGGCCACAGACCGATGACGTCGAGACCGAGATCCGAGCCGATCTCGACCAAAGCCTCCATCTGCTCCAAGAGACGGAAACGCATCACCTTTGATCCCAGACCTCCTGTCGGCCAGCGTCCCGGCGGCATCGAGTAGAGAAGCCTCCTCACCGGAACCCGATATCTCTCTCCGAGACGATGCCACTCGGCGAGACGCCCTGGAGCCAGCTCCTCCTCGATGTCGTAGACGCCAAGCTCGAGGCCGGCGACACCGGCGGCCGCGGCCGTGGCTGCAATCCCGGCCGGAGACAGCCCATCGGGCCAGTGGTTCCAGTCGGCGGCGAGCAACTCGATCACGAGCCGGTCTCGGTGTCACCGGCCGGCTCGAACCTCATCAGCCAGATCGGGTGATCCACCTGACCTTGGCGGAAAACGATCCGCACACGCATCCCATAAGCCACCTTGGTGATATCCCCGGCGATGTCGAGCACGTGTAGGAAGAGCGTGTCGGCGCCGTCGAGCGCCACATAGGCCAGCACGTATGGTGGGGTCAGATCGGGTATCGACGCCACCGGCCGGTGCAGCACGGAGAATCCGACCAGCGTTCCCATCGCGGTCAGACGAAACCATTCGGTGATGGTCCGGTCATCAGGGCACAGGGGCCGCGGCGTGGCCCAGACCTTCTCGCAATGGGGGCAGCGGGTTGCCAGGAAGCGACCCTGCTCCAGCTCGAGGAAGAACCGGGAGTATTTGCCCAGGCTGTGGCGGTAGTGCTGGGACCATTCCAGATCCAGGATCTCGATCGAGCGGAAATCGGCCCAGGGGTCCGGTTCACGACCCATAGGTTCACTCGTCTCGACGGTCTCGGCCTTGAGCCGCACCCGATCGTGGGTGCGGTCGCGAGTCATATTTCTTCCCGCCGCTCGAAGATGTTGACCACGCAATTCGAGCCGACACCGCCATGAGTGTCGGTGAGTCCGCGGCTTGCGCCCTCGACCTGTCTGGGTCCGGCTTCCCCCCGAAGCTGCAGTACGATCTCCACCGTCTGGGCAAGCCCGGTCGCTCCCATTGCCCCGCCCCTGCCCAGCAAACCGCCCGACGTGTTGACCGGGAGCCGGCCCCCGTGATCGAATCTGCCATCGGTGGCTGCTAGACCACCGTGCCCTTGCTCGCAGAGCCCGAGATCCTCGTAGGCCTGGAGCTCGGCCCCGCTGAACGAGTCGTAGACCTCGGCGACGTCGACCTCCGAGAACGGCTCGACGATGCCCGCCATGGCATAGGCCTGCTCTGCCGCCAGTCGCTTTCCTGCGAAATGGGCCAGGCCTGCTGCCGACAGGGTACGATCGGCCAACCGGGCGGTGTCGGTGGCGACGCCCGTCCCGGTCAGGACGACCGAGGGGCGGGTGCCATGTCGGATGCTGTGCTCGCCGGCCCAGGCCTCAGTGGCGAGGATGACCGCGGCCGCACCGTCGCTGAGGAGGCTGGCGTCGAGCAGCTTGTACGGCTCGGCGATCGGTGGTGAGGCCATCACCTCGTCCACGGTGATCTTCATGCCTCGGTGGGCATAGGGGTTCATCGGGTCCTGTGGATGTGGCAGTGGCCGCAGCGGCCCATGGCTTCCGGTTTCCTGGCCCCGCTTCTCACCGGCGGCGGCAATCGGGTGGTGAGCATCCTGGTCGGCCTCGCCGACCCGGAGTCGCACCAGCGTTCTTTGGATTGGTCCTACCGGCGAGCTCAGGCGGCGGTGGAGACCGCCAAGTCGAGTCGTCACCGCAAGCAGGCCGAGATGGATTCACTGGACCGTCAGCTCCGTGAGCTCAACGAAGGGCATGTCCCGGTCCGGGTGCTAACGACCATAGGGCTAAGTGGAGCCACGGAGGAAGAGGTCGAGGATCTCACCGGCATGGTCCGCTCCAACGCTGTCGGTGGATCTTGTCGGGTCGCCACGATGGGAGGAGGTCAGCTGCGCTCACTCCCTTGGGTGTTGCCGCTTTGCCGTGGTCTCGATCGGGGTGTGGACGGATGATCGACGTCAGCACCACCACCGCGCAACTGCGGGGGGCCATCCCCTGGGAGTCTCCCCGCCCTCTCGGCCTGGTACGGGTCCCGGTCGGCTTTGACGCCCACACCGGGTCGGCGTTCTGCTTCGACCCGTTCCAGGCATACCAGCAGGGGATCGTCACCGACCCCGTCATGCTGGTCCTCGGGTCCAAAGGGTCGGGCAAGTCGACCCTTGTCAAGAGCCTGGCCGTGCGGATGGCAGCCCACGACTATCTGATCCGTCACATCGACCCCAAAGGGGAAGCCCTCGCCCTTGCCGAATACTTCGGAGTCGACCCGATCCGGCCCGGTCGTGTTGTTATCAACCCTTTCCACGGTCTCGGGACTAGCGACCGGGGCAGGATCGGCATAGCCCTTGCTTCGGCGGCTCTCAACCGGCCCCTCACCCCGGTCGAACAGGCGGCCATCACCGCCGCTACTGGCGTCGACGGTGCACTCAACCTCGAGGACTTGACCGGACGTCTTATGTCACCAGCTGACCTCCCCAGCCCGCTGGTCATGACCGAACGCGACGTCCGCGACCTGGTCGCCGGCCTATACACCCTCTCTTCGTCTCATGCGGGCCAGATGATGTTTGGCGACTCCACCGTCACCGTCGACTCCTCGACCCCCTATCTGCTGGTGGACCTGTCGGGGCACGACGACGACACCCTCCGGGTGCTGATGGTGGCGGTGACCGGGTGGATCACCGGCCTGTGGGGGTCCGATCGGCTGCGACCGAAGGTGGTGGTGATGGACGAGTTCTGGCGGCTGCTCACCGACCGGGCCACCGCCGAGTGGGCGAAGTACGCGTTCAAGATGAGCCGGGAGCATGGCGCGTCATACATCGCTGTTCTCCAACATCTCGGCGACGTCCGCTCC
>JAKEHF010000008.1 GCA_022615295.1 Actinomycetota bacterium
AGATATACGGCGAGGAGGGCGAGGACTTTCAGCATGGGGGTTTTTCCGTAATAAGTGTTCAGCGGTTTGCTTGTTACACGCTACCAGCGGGCCGGTAACAGGTCAAGCGAGTTATGCCGATTACGTTGTGGCGATGTCGGTGCGGTAGTGGACACCCGGCCAGTGGATCCGTCCTGCGGTCTTGTAGGCACGTGCCCGGGCCCGGGCCAGGTCCTCGCCGAGTCCGACGACGTTGAGCACCCGACCACCGGCGACTACGAGACGCCCCTCACTCAGCGACGTCCCCGCATGAAAGACGTGCACGTCGTCCCCGGGAGCGTCGACACCCTCGATGACGGCGCCCGTCATCGGGGAGTCCGGATACCCGTGTGCGGTCAACACCACGTCCACAGCCGTCATGGCCGACCATCGCGGGGTCTCACCCTCCATGACGTCCACGAGGTCGCTCGCCAACCTGGGGAGGATGACCTCGGCCTCGGGGTCGCCGAGACGCACGTTGAGCTCGAGCACCCGGAACCCGGCCGTGGTCAGGACCAGACCTGCGTAGAGGAATCCCCGGAAGCCCAGGCCACGGTGCTCCATCTCGTCGAGCACGGGGGTGATCACCCCGGTCATCACCTGTTCTACGAGACCGCTGGGGAGATCCACCGGGGAGTAGGCGCCCATCCCACCGGTGTTGGGACCCAGGTCTCCGTTGTCCCGCCGCTTGTAGTCACGGGCCGGCGCCAGCGGCTGGGCTCCAGTTGCGGTGCACACGGCGATGACACTCACCTCGGGCCCATCGAGATGCTCCTCGACGACCACCGGTCCCACACCGATCCATCGCTCCACCCAGCGTCTCGCCTCCCCGCGATCGTCGGTCACCAATACCCCCTTGCCTGCAGCGAGACCGTCCGCCTTGACCACATAGGGGCCGTCGCTCTGCTCGATCTGACTCCAGGCACTCTTGGGGTCGGTGAAGGTCGCCGACTCGGCGTGGGGGACACCCGCGGCGCTCATGACGTCCTTGGCGTGACTCTTGGAGGACTCGAGACGGGCCGCGGCCGCGGTCGGTCCGAAGACGGGGATCCCGAGCCGGCTGAGGGCGTCGACGACACCTGCGGCGAGCGGGGCCTCGGGTCCCACCACGACCAGGTCGAACCCCCCGAACCGCGCCACGTCGGCGACGGCGGCCGAGTCGGTGGGCTCGATGCCCTCGATGACTGGACCCAACTCGGCCAACCCAGGGTTTCCGGGAAGGGAGTGCAGCTCTGTCACCCTTGGCGAGAGGGCCAGCTTCCATCCCAGGGCGTGCTCCCGGCCTCCGGCCCCGATGAGGAGGACCTTCACGTCACGGTCACCAGCTGGGACCGCTCCGGTCCCACCGACACCCAGCCCACGGGGACTCCCACCGTCTCGGCCACGAACTCGATGTATGCACGTGCATTGCCGGGGAGGTCCTCGATCTCGCGGGCCCCGCTGATGTCGGTTCCCCACCCCGGCAGCTCGGCATACTCCGGCTCGCAGTGATAGAGCACCGACTGCTGGGCAGGGAACTCGGTGAACGACCCCTCGCTACTGTGATAGCCCACCGCCACCTTGATGGTCTCGAATGCGGAGAGGATGTCGAGCTTGGTCAAGAAGACGCGGGTGAGCCCGTTGACCCTCGCGGCATAACGGAGAGCCAAAAGGTCGAGCCACCCGCACCGCCGCCTACGACCGGTCACCGTCCCGTACTCGCCACCCAGCTCGATCAGCCGGTCACCTACCTCGTCGTGGAGCTCGGTGGGGAACGGGCCGGTGCCCACCCTGGAGATGTACGCCTTGGCCACTCCCACCACCTCATCGATCATCCGTGGCCCGATCCCGGCTCCCACAACCGCACCGCCGGCGGTGGGGTTGGACGAGGTCACGAAGGGGTAGGTCCCGTGATCGATGTCGAGAAGGGTCCCCTGGGCGCCTTCGAAGAGCACCACACGTCCCTCCGTGAGAGCCTCCCACAACAGCAGCGAGGTGTCGGTGACGTGGGGTCTCAACCGGTCGGCGTAGCTCAGATACTCGGCTGCGACCTCGACCGGATCCATCGGCAGGGTGTTGTAGACCCGGGGGAGGACCTTGTTCTTGTCACGCAGGCCGGCCTCCACCTTCTCGGCGAAGATCTTGGGGTCGAAGAGGTCCTGCACCCTGATGCCGAATCGGGCGTACTTGTCGGTGTAGGCGGGGCCGATCCCCCTCTTGGTGGTCCCGATCTGGTTGCGCCCCAGATAACGCTCGATGGCGGCGTCGAGCTTGCGGTGATAGGGCATGATGAGATGGGCGTTGGAGGAGATCCTCACACGGGCGGGGTCGAAGCCCAGACCGGCGAGCATGTCCATCTCGGCGATGAGCACCTTGGGGTCGATGACGGTGCCCGAGGCGATGACTGGGACACAACCCGGATAGTGGATCCCCGACGGGATGAGGGACAGCGCGATCCTCTGATCCCCGACGATGATGGTATGGCCGGCGTTGTTGCCCCCCTGATAGCGGACCACATAGTCGGCGCCCTCGGCGAAGTAGTCGACGACCCGGCCCTTGCCTTCGTCACCCCATTGGGCGCCGAGGACGATGGTGGCTGGCATGACGTGGTGCGACGGTAGCCAATACGGACGACGCTCAGCCCTCGTCGGGCTCCGTGTCCGTAGCTGGTCTCACTCCCTGCTTCTCGTTGCCGAGACCAACGATCCGCCTGGTGGTCTCGATCCCCTCGGCGACGACCCGGATCGGTGCGGTCCCAACGTGGTAGAGACCAATGCCCACGGCGCGGGGCAGCTCGCTCAGCCTCGGGGCGCCCACGAACCCACGTCGACCGAAGTAGAGCCAGAGGAGCACTGCGACCACAACGAGACCGCCCACGATGAGCCAGAACCCGTAGGGATGGTCGGCGAGCGGTATCTCGACGAAGTTCATCCCATAGACCCCGGCGACCAGGGCGAGGGGGAGAAGGATCGCCGAGAAGACGGTGAGCACGCGGACGATCTCGTTCGTCTGGTCGGCGACGGCTCCCCGGTAGGTCTCCAGCACTGAGCCCAGCAGCGATCGAGCCGCCTCCAGGGATTCGAGGACCTGGGTCTGGTAATCGGCAACCCTGTCGAAGAGATGACGGCTCGCCTCGTCGATGAGGCGATGACCGCCCGCCGCCAGATCCTCGTAGATCTGACGCTGGGGCACCAGAACACGTCTGAGGATGATCACGTCCCGACGCAGAGCATGGACCTGGGTGAGCGCCCTGGGGTCGCTCCGCATGGCCAACTCCTCCAGGGCTTCCAGCTCGCTCTCGAGGGTGTCGATCAGAGCGGGGACACGCCGACTTCCCGTCATGGCGAGATGTGAGAGCAAACCGGCGGGGGTGGGGACGGCCAGTGCCACTCCTTCCCCGACACGCTGGGCCACCGCATCGACGAACTGGACCGCGTCGTCGTGAATGGAGATCAGGAAGTCGGGGCCGAGGAACAGATCGACCTCGGTGGCCCTGAGACGTTTTTGGGCGTCGATGGTGAAGACATTGAGCACCACGTAGACCAGGTCGCGTCTTTCTTCGAGCAAGGGGAGGCTCCCCGCCTCCAGGGCCTCCTGGACTAGTGACTGCTCCACGCCGAGCTCGTCGCAAACGTGACGGATCGACTCCTCCGGCTCTCCGGAGAGATCGACCCAGACCCACCCTCTTGGCGGTGGGGCGGCGAACTCGTGTCTCACCCTCCCGTCGGTGGTCCCGTCCCCGACCCAGGCGATGGTGCGGATCACCGCCTGATTATCGGTCGCCGGAGTGCCGGTGCCGGGGATCTGTGGATACCACGAAACACAGCGTTCACATTTCGGCAATGGAGTGGCAATCGTGCGGCTCTACAAACCCCGCCGTTCAGACGCGCCCTCAGTAGCTAGGAGTTGGGAACATGACGAAGACGCCCGCCGACGTCCTCTCAATGGTGGAGGATGGTGGCTATGAGTTCATCGACCTGCGGTTTTGCGACCTTCCCGGTCAGGTACAACATTTCACCGTCCCGGTCAGGGAGCTGACCGAGGAGAGCTTCGAAACCGGCTTTGGCTTCGACGGCTCTTCGATCCGAGGGTTCCAGGCGATCCAGGAGTCGGACATGATCCTCATCCCGGATCCCACCACGGCCGTCGACGACATCTTCCGTGCCCGGAGGACCCTCATCCTCTACTGCTTCGTCAACGACCCGCTGACCGGGGCGCCCTATGACAAAGACCCCAGGTTCATCGCCCGCAAGGCTGAGGAGTACCTGTTGTCGACCGGGATCGCGGACACCTCGTACTGGGGGCCCGAGGCCGAGTTCTACATATTCGACGACGTCCGTTTCGGCCAGAACCAGTACTCCGGGTTCTACTACCTCGACTCAGACGAGGGGGCCTGGAACTCGGGCAGGGAGGAGCAGGGGGGGAACCTCGGCTACAAGCCGCGATACAAGGAGGGCTACTTCCCGGTGCCCCCCACCGATCACTTCCAGGATCTGCGCTCGGAGATGACCCACAACCTGGAGGCCAGTGGGGTGCCGATCGAGGTGCAGCATCACGAGGTGGGTACCGCTGGTCAGGCTGAGATCGACATGCGTTACGACACCCTGCTCCGCATGGCCGACAAGGTGACTCTCTACAAGTACATCGTGAAGAACACCGCATGGCAGGCGGGAAAGACCGTGACCTTCATGCCCAAGCCGATCTTCGAGGACAACGGGTCGGGCATGCACACCCATCAGTCACTGTGGAAGGACGGGACGGCTCTCTTCTTCGACGAGAGCGGTTATGCCGGTCTCTCCGACCTCGCCCGTTGGTACATCGGAGGTCTCCTCGAGCATGCGCCGGCGGTACTCGCCTTCGCCGCACCCACCACCAACTCGTATCACCGTCTCGTCCCCGGCTACGAGGCGCCGGTCAATCTCGTCTACTCGAGCCGGAACCGCTCGGCGGCGATCCGCATCCCCCAGTACTCACAGGCTCCGGGGGCAAAGCGTCTCGAGTTCCGCTGTCCCGATCCCGCCTGCAACCCGTATCTGGCGTTCTCGGCGATGCTGATGGCCGGCCTGGACGGGATCCAACGGCGGGTCGAGCCACACGAGCCAGTAGACAAGGACATCTACGACCTGCCGCCGGCCGAGCTGGCCGGTCTCCCCTCGGTCCCCGGGAGTCTCGACGAGGCCCTCGCCGCCCTCGAGGCCGACCACGACTTCCTCCTCACAGGTGGAGTGTTCACCCAGGAGTTGGTCGATGCTTGGGTCGAGTACAAGCGGGAGCGGGAGATCGACCCGGTCCGGCTGCGTCCCCACCCCTACGAGTTCCACCTCTACTACGACATATAGACCCCGAACCCAGGGTTCACAACGTCGCTGAGCGGGGCTGGGAACCCTGGGTTCGCGAAATGAAGGCGAGGACCCGCTGCCAGGCGTCGGCCGAGGCCTCGGCGTAGGCCTCCGCCTGACGGTCGAAGAAGGAGTGGGGAGCGCCGTCGTAGACCACCACCTCGTGATCGACATGAGCTGCCTCGAGCGCCGTCCTGAACTCTTCGACCACGTCGAGCGGGATCCCCGGGTCTTCACCCGCCATCAGGGCCAGGATGGGGCACTCGTAGTCGGGGACGGCGTCGAGGGGCGCCACCGGCGACCGTCTCGGGTTCCCGTAGAAGCCGATGGCCCCGGCGAGCCGGTGGCCCTGGGCCGCCTGGAGCCATGAGTTGGAGCCCCCAAAGCAGAACCCAACCGTGAACACCGCCCGCGCCGGCTCTTCAGACCTGAGCACGGCCGCCGCGGCCGCGGTGTCGGCACTGACCCCTGCCAGGGTGGTCAGGGGCACGTGATCCCGGTATGGGAAGTCCTCATCGCGCTTGGAGACCCCGGCAGTTCGTCCGAAGTAGTCAATGGCGACGGCGTCGTATCCGTGCTCGGCGAATCTGACGGCGAGCTCCTCGTAGAACCGGTGGAGCCCTCTCACATCGGGGAGTATCACGATCCCGGGCCCGGCCGACCCCGGCGATCGGGCGTGATGGGCGGCGAGCCGGTTCCCGTCGGCTGTGGTGAGGACGAGGTCCTCCCGGACCACCTCTCTCCCCGGTAGATGATCGATGGGTGGGCTGGCGTCGGGGCCGTAGCACATCGCCTCAGAACCTACCCGGGATCAGGCAGAGACGCCGGCGGCGGTTTGGAGGTTGGCCAGCTCCGCGGCGAAGGTGTCGGCGGCCAGCACATAGCTCTGGACTGCGTTGCGACGCAGCGTCCCCGGATCGGTCGAGACGAGCCCGGCGAGGGCGTCACCGGCCGCCAGACCGGCGCCCTCGATCTCGGTGGCCAGCAGATCGTGGTTGGTCTGCAGGCTGGGGGGGACGGTCAGGGCGTTGAACTGGTCGACGAGGGCCGATGTCTGGGTGTCGACCGCGGTGAAGCGGGTCTCGGCATCTGCGAAGGCGACCTCGTCGGCGTCGAAGCCGTCGTTGGCGGCCACCAGCTCGGTGCGTTGCACCTGGAGGGCGTCGTTGATGGCCCCCACCTGGTCGACGTATGCCAGGACCTCGGGGTCGGTCACCGGGAGAGGGGTCGTGGTGGTCCCGTCACCGGGCGTGGTGGTGGTCGTGACGTCGCCGGCCAGGGTGGTGTCGGGTGAGGCCTCGGGCAGCTCGCGGACGAAGAAGTAGGTGAAAGCGATCATCCCAAGGATGACAAGGGGGAGGATCCAGCGGCCCGGTTTCGGGTCGGGATTGACTGCCATGACCTCCGTGACGATAGCGGGGGGCGACCTCCAAGCCCGGGACAGCCAGACCCCTTGAAGCCAGTGTCCCGGCCACGTACGTTCGGGGTCATGGACGGGGAGAGACAAGAGGTTTATGAGCGGATCCCCTGGGAAACGCTGCAACAACCAAGGCGTGACTATGCCTGGGTGGTGATGGCGGTGGCGGGTGCGGTAGCCGTCGGCGCCCTGGCCTACTCCTTCGTACGGAGCCAGCCGGCCGCCCCGGTGACCGCGGAGACGGTGCCGACGGCCACGCTCCCCTCCCCGGCGGCGTCGACTCCGGCGACCATCCCCACACCGGTGGTGGTGGCCGAGGCCGACCTCTATGCGGTGGACCAGGACGCGATCCGCGATCAGGTCAGGGCCCACGCCGAGTGGTTCGCAGTGGAGCTCGTGTCCTACGACGGTTCGGACACCTCGAAGGAGGTGTTGAGCGCGCTCCTCCCCGCCGGGGTCCCGGTGCCCGAGGCCCCAGAAGGCACCCAGGTGTTCGTCGACTATGCCAATGCCGGCGTCATTAGCGAGCTGGCCCCGATGCGTTATCGGGTCGAGGTGCTTGTCCGCTCGCTGGCTGCCGGACCAGAGGGTGGCTTCCTCCGCCAGAGCCCCCTCGTTGTCGGTGTCGACGTGGTCGTGGACGACACCGGCATCATCAGGGTGGCTGCCCCGGCGACGCTTCGGCAGGCGACACCGCCCACACCTCACCTCTTCGATTCCCAACCCCTCCCGGAGACGGTGGCACTAGACCCGGCGTGGGTCTCGGTGCTCGGCGGGTCGCAGACCGGCGACGGCTGGTCGGTCTATGTCATGATGGCCGGCGCCGATGGTGTCACCCGGCCACTGACCGTCACCGTCGACTAGACCTCGAACACCGTCTCTAGGATCGGCAGTGCCTCCGCGAGGATGGCATCCCATCCCGCGGAGGGAGACTTGGTGATGGTGACGAAATCGGCGGTGAAGAACACACTGACGACATCATCGATGGCGAGGAGATCGGAGAGCCACACGATCTCGGTATCGGATCCCCTGGTCACGGTGCCCGGGCCGCCGACGGGACGACCCACCACCAGCTTCATGGCGTTGGGGTTGGGTGTGGGGGAGACCCCGACCGGCATCGGGCGAGAGTAGCCAGGTGACCAGACTCATCGGCGTCGACGTGGGAGGCACTTTCACCGACGTCGTCATCAGCGACGAGGCCACGGTGACCGGCTTCAAGGTCCCGACGACGCCCAACCAGGCGACCGGTGTCGCCGCCGCCGTCGACTGGCGGGCGGACGACCAATTCCTCCATGGCACCACCGCGGCCACCAACACGCTCCTCGAGGAGAGGGGGGCCCGGCTCGGTCTCGTCACCGACGTCGGCTTCGAGGACCTCGTCGAGATCGGCAGGCAGGATCGGCCATCACTCTATGACCCCGACGTCGACCGCCCCCGGCCCCTCGTGGAACGGGGACTACGGGTGGGGCGGGACGACGAGGAGTTGACCTCCAGGCTCGCCGACGCCGAGATCGTCGTCGTGGGTCTGATCGAGGGTTATCTGCGGCCCGAGGAGGAGGTCGCACTGACGACCGATCTGCGGCGACGTCTCGGCCGTCCCGTGCTCGCCGCAACCACGATCACCCCCGAGTTCCGGGAGTACGAGCGTCTCGCCACCGCCCTGCTGTCGGCCTATCTCACACCTTCGGTCGCCGGCTATCTGGGCTCCCTCGAGGTCCCCGTCTCCCGTCGTCTCGTCATGACCTCCGCGGGTGGCCTCCTCCCCTTCGATCAGGGTGCGATGAATGCCGCCCGTCTCGTCCTCTCCGGCCCTGCCGGTGGGGTGGTGGCTGCTGCCGCCCTCGGCGCCAGCCATGGGCACGACACGGTGATCTCGTTCGACATGGGGGGCACCTCGACAGACGTTTGCAGGATCGACCGAGGCCGGCCACTGGTGGGGACTGGGCACCGGGTGGCTGGCAGGGAGAACCGCGTTCCCTCGGTCCCGGTGAGGACCATCGGCGCGGGAGGCGGGAGCATGGGGTGGATCGACCCCGGCGGCGCCCTCCGCGTGGGCCCCCAGTCGGCGGGCGCCGTGCCGGGCCCCGCCTGCTACGGGTCCGGGGGGACCGCCGCCACCGTCACCGACGCCAACCTCATGCTGGGCCACATCCCCCTCGACCTCGACCTGGCGGGCAGTCTTCCACTCGACGGTGGTCTCGCCGAGAAGGCCTTGGCCAGGCTCGGGGAGAGGCTGGATATGAGCCCGAGAGCTGTGGCCGAGGGGATGCTCCGGGTGGTCGACAGTCACATGGAGCACGCGATCAGGGCCGTGACCGTCGAACAAGGGGTCGATCCGCGGGAGACAGCCCTGGTCGCCTTCGGGGGCGCCGGCGGCCTCCACGCCCCGAGACTGGCGGCCGCCCTGGCGATCCCCAGGGTCCTCGTACCCCCCTTCTCCGGGGTGTTCTCGGCGATCGGCCTCCTCATGGCGCCGCCCCGAGCCGATGCGGCCCGGACCATGATCATGGCGGAGGGTGACCGGAGTCTCGGGGCCCGGGCCACCGAGGTGGAGACCACGGCCACTCAGCGCTACCTCGAGCTGTTCGGGCGGGGACCGGCGGTCGTCGAGGGCGGTCTCGACTGCAGATACGCAGGTCAGTCCCATGAAGTCGAGATCGAGGGCGCAACGGATTGGGCGGCGGTTCGGGCCGGTTTCGAGGAGGCTCATCATCGTCTGTTTGGCTTTGTCCGGCCCGGCGAGCCGATCGAGGTGGTCAATGTGCGGGCAGTGGCGAGCGGGGACCCGCCTCTGACATGGGCCGAGGTCTCTGCGCGGAGCCCCGCGCCAGGGCCGCCGCTGGAGACAGGTGGAGTGTGGCGTCGGGACACCTTGCCCCCAGGTCACGAGGTCGAAGGACCGGCGGTGATCATCGAGGAGACCTCGGCCGTGCTGCTCGGAGCGGGTGATCATCTTCTCGTCCTCGACGACGGGACCCTGGAGATCACACGTGGGTGAGCACGGAGAGATGATCCGGTACGTCACCGAGACGCTCGCCGCCGCCGCAGACCCGGAGCGGGCGGTCCGGATGCAGGCCTACATGAGGACCGAGATGCCCTTCTACGGGGTCCAGAAGCCGGGTCGGGTTCCCATCCTCCGTCATGTCCTGACCAACTTCCCACCGGAGGACCGCGCCCGGTACGAGGACATGGTTCTCGCCCTGTGGTCCCTCCCCCACCGTGAGGAGAAGTACCTGGCCTTGAGCCTGGCAGCAGGTCATCGTCGGTACGTCGTGCCCGAGTCGCTCCCGCTCTACAAGCGACTCATCGCCGGGGGGGCATGGTGGGACCTCGTGGACGAAGTGGCCACCCACCTCGTGAGGCATCTGGTGCTCAACCACGCCGAGACGACATGGCCGGAGATCGACACGTGGATCGACGACGACGACATGTGGCTTCGCAGGTCGGCGATCATCTGCCAGGTGGGGGCCAAGGGTGGTACCGACGCCGGCCGTCTCTTCGACTTCTGCACACGACGCGCCACAGAGCACGAGTTCTTCCTACGCAAGGCCATCGGATGGGCTCTGCGGGAGTACGCCAAGACCGACCCGGAGGCCGTTGCCGGCTTCGTCGCCACCCAGCCCGAGCTGTCCGGGCTGAGCCGGCGAGAGGCGTTGAGGAACCTGTGATCGATCCGGTGACGCTCGAGGTCTCCCGTCATCGTTTCTCCGCCATTGCCACCGAGATGGGTGTCGTCCTCAGACGAACCTCGCTCTCGCCGAACATCAAGGAGCGCGCCGATTGCTCGGCGGCGGTGTTCACCCCCGAGGGTGAGATGCTCGCCCAGGCCGAGCACATACCCGTCCATCTCGGGGCGATGCCGGAGTCGGTGCGCGCCTGTATCGATGCCTTCGACCCGGCCCCGGGCGCCCAGTACGCGGTCAACGACCCCTTTGCCGGGGGGACCCATCTCAACGATCTGACCATCGTGTCCCCGGTCTATGTCGGCGGTGACCTCGTCGCCTGGGTGGGCAACCGCGCCCACCACGCCGATGTCGGCGGCGAGGCCCCGGGGTCGATGCCCGCCCATGCTGTGACCGTCGATCAGGAGGGTCATCGGGTTCCCCCGACACTGGCGGTTGCCGAGGGGGATTGGGTCGAGGAGTTCATGGTCCCCTTCGTGGAGACGTCACGCACGCCGTGGGAGCGGAGGGGTGACCTCGACGCCCAGATGGGGGCCAATGCGGTCGCCTCCAGGCGTCTCTCCACACTGGTGGAGAACGTCGGTGTCGAGGAGTTCCGACGGGTCGCCGCGGCCCTCCTCGACTACGGCGAGCGGAGGATGCGGGCATCGCTCGCCACCCTCCCCAGCGGTCGCTACCGGTTTGCCGACCACATGGAGCACGGCGATCGGGACATCCGGCTGGAGGTGACCGTGACCATCGAGGAGGGGGCTCTTGCCGCCGACTTCACGGGCACCGACCCCCAGGTCGAGGCCAACTTCAACGCAGTGGAGGCGGTGACCCGGTCATGTCTCTACTACGCGGTACGTGTGGCCACCGATCCCACGATCCCCGCCAACGGAGGCTGCTATCGCCCCATCACGCTTCGTGCCCCATCGGGGACGCTGGTCAACGCCCTCCCCCCGGCGGCGGTTGCCGCGGGGAACGTCGAGACCAGCCAGCGCATAGCCGACGTCGTGCTCGGTGCCTTGGCCCAGGCGGCTCCCGACCGGGTCCACGCCGCCTCCCAGGGGACCATGAACAACGTTCTCATCGGTAACGACGTGTTCGCCTACTACGAGACGGTGGGCGGCGGTCAGGGGGCCAGACCCCATCGAGACGGGCAATCAGGGATCCACACCGGGATGACCAACACCCAGAACACCCCGATCGAGGCGCTCCACACCCACTATCCGTTTCGGGTGACGGCGTACACGCTGCGTCGAGGGAGTGGCGGCACCGGCCGCTACCGGGGTGGCGACGGGATCCGTCGGGAGATCGTCTTCGGAGCCGACGCCACCCTCTCCCTGATGGGAGAGCGGCGCCGGATCCCCCCGTGGGGTTTGGCGGGCGGAGGGCCGGGCGCGGTCGGGGAGGACTGGCTACACAAGGTCGACGGGAGCACGGAGCGGCTCCCGGCGAAGTGCACCATCGAGGTGAGGTCGGGGGATCGTCTCGTCGTGCTCACCCCGGGTGGTGGCGGCTGGGGCAGCCCACCCTGACCGTTGTGTGGAGATCTTCGCGGACCCCTCGGTCAAAGACCTTCACAGAATGGAGGGGTAGCCTCAGAAGGTGGACCTGGTCACCGATCTGAGGGTTGCGCTGGGGGTCGACAACGTCCTCGTCGAGCCGCTGGAGCTCTATCTCTTCAGCAAGGACGCCTCTCTGATGCGGGGGGAGCCTCACGTCGTCGTGTTCCCTCAGGACACCACCCAGGTGGCCGAGGTGGTGCGTATCGCCGAGACTCATGGCGTCCCCATCGTCCCCCGCGGTGCCGGCACCGGGCTTACCGCCGGAGCCAGTCCCACCGTGGGCGGGATCGTGCTGGTCACCACGGCGCTCGACACGATCGAGATCGACGCCGACAACCGGACGGCGTGGGTGGGTGCCGGGGTCATCAACCTCGATCTGAGCAGGGCCGCCGGCCCCTACGGCCTCTACTTCGCACCCGACCCCTCATCACAGTCGGCGTGCACGGTCGGGGGAAACGTGGCCAACAACTCCGGCGGCCCGCATTGTCTGGCAGAAGGCTCGACAACCAGCCATGTCCTCGGTCTCGAGGTCGTCCTCACCGGCGGTGAGGTGGTCATCCTCGGCAGTCAGGCGCCCGACCCTCCCGGTCTCGACTTGAAGGGCCTCATCGTGGGGTCGGAGGGGACCCTTGGTGTGGTCACCAAGGTCCTCGTCCGTCTCCTCCCCATCGACCCGGAGGTGAGGACCCTCCTCATGGGGTTCGCCGAGACTGCGGGGGCAACCACCACTGTCTCGGAGGTCATCGCCTCCGGTCTCGTGCCCGCAGCCCTCGAGATCATGGACCAGAGGCTGATCGTTGCGGTGGAGAACTGGCTGCACGCCGGTCTCCCCGTCGACGCCGCCGCCATGCTCCTGGCGGAGGTGACCGGCGAGGCGGAAGGAGTGGACTCCCAGGCGGAGGTGATCTCCACAATCGCCAGGGCCAACGGGGCGACCAGCATCGAGGTCGCCGCGACGCCCGAGCATCGTGAGCTGTTGTGGAAGGGGAGGAAGTCGGCATTCGGGGCCACGGCCCAGCTGGCGCCGGATTACTACCTCCACGACGCCGTGGTTCCCCGGACCCGTCTCGCCGAGACCATGGCGGCTATCTACGAGATCGCCGACCGTTCCCAGCTGACTCTGGTCAATGTGTTTCACGCCGGAGACGGCAATCTCCATCCACTCATTGCCTTCGACGCCTCCGATCCTCTGGTCAGCGAGCGGGTGTACCGGGCCGGTGAGGAGATCGTCGCGGTGTGTCTGAGGAATGGGGGGGCGCTCTCGGGGGAGCACGGCATAGGCGTCGAGAAGCGGGACCTGATGCGCGCCGCCTTCAGCGAGCTAGATCTCGACGCCCAGGCCCGTCTCAAGGAGGTGTTTGACCCGTCCCGGGTGTTCAACCCGACCAAGGTGCTCCCCGCAGGGTCACGGTGTTTCGACTACGGCGGCGTGAGACGTCCCGCCGCCGACGGCGTCTGGGTGTGATGTCGACCCCGACCACTCCCGAAGAGTTGGCCGACCTCCTCCGTGACGCCTGCGAAGGAGGGAAGAAGGTCCAGGTGGTGGGGGGCGGGAGCAGGTCGGGTTACGGATCACCACTCCCCCCCGACGTGGTGCTGTCCATGAGCGCGATGACCGGGATCGTCTCGTGGGTGCCGGACGACCTGACTTTGGTGGTGCGGGCCGGCACCCGGGTCGCCGACATCGAGGCCGAGCTGGCCGCCCGGAGCCAGACCGCGGTGCTCCCCGAGCGGCCCGGTCCGTCGACGGTCGGCGGCGTCATCGCCGCCGGTGCCTCCTCGCTCCGCCGGGGGCGTCTCTACGCAACACGGGAGCGCATCCTCGAGACGACGGTCGTCACCGGGGACGGCAGGGTGGTCAGGTCGGGTGGCCGGGTGGTCAAGAACGTGACCGGTTACGACCTGTCCCGTCTCCACTTCGGCGCCTTCGGGTCTCTCGGCGTCCTGATCTCGGTGTGTCTCAAGCTGTGGCCGGTGCCACCGGCCACAGCCACCGTCGAGGTGGAGAGCCCGGCGCAGGCCCTGGTGGTGACGAGACCGCTGGCGGTCCTCGAGGAGCAGGGGAGGACCCGGGTCTATCTGTGGGGGACGGAGATGGAGGTCGCCGCCATGTCTGCCCGCCTCGGTGGTGAGGCCCGGCCGGGTCTCCACTGGCCGGACGACCCGGCGGGGAGCTTTCGCTGGTCGCTCCGGGTGCCGCCGGCCCTCGTCGGCGAGGCGCTGGGACGTCTCCCCCCCGGCTGGCGTCATCTCGCCATACATGGCGTAGGTGAGGTGCGGCTGGCCTCCGACGACGCCGGAGACGCCCTCGAGCTCCGTCAGTGGGCCGAGGCGCGTGGGGGCCGTCTGGTGGTTGTGGACAGACCCCGGGTCGACGAGGGGCCGGACCCGTGGGGGAGCCTCCCCCAGGCCCTCGATGTGCAGCGGGCCCTGATAGAGCGTTTCGATCCGATGAGGATCATCAACCCGGGCCGGCTCCCAGGTGGTATCTGATGCCCTGGGTCACCGACATCCACCCTGAAAAGACCGAGCTCGACTCCTGCGTCCAGTGCGGATTGTGTCTTCCGGTGTGCCCGACTTTCCGTCTCACCGGGCGGGAGACGGCATCTCCCCGGGGACGTCTCCAGGCGATGAGCGCTGTCGACCAAGGGGTCGCCGTGGTCGATGAGACCTTCGCCAGGATCATCGACTTCTGTCTGGGGTGCCGGGCTTGCGAGCCGGTGTGCCCGGGTCTCGTCCCCTATGGCCGGACCCTGGAGGGGGCGAGGGCGGAGATCGATGCCCAGCTCCCAGATCGGGAGCGACAGCTCAGTTTCCTGCTCGGCAGGGTCGTCCCGAGCCGTCGTCTCCTCGACCTCGCCACCGGGCTGCTCCGTCTCGCCCAGTCCGTTGGTCTCATCCGTCTCGTCCCGGCCCGGATGCGACGGATGGTGGGCGGGGTCAGGTCGCTGTGGGGGAGGGGGAGAGCCACCCTGGGTCATGCCGGCGGGAGCGGTGTGTCGGGGAGTGTGGGGTTGCTGGTCGGGTGTGTACAGGACGAGTGGTTCCGTCCGGTCAATCGGGCTGCGGTCACCCTTCTCGAGTTGGCCGGCCATCGGGTGGAAGCCCCGGTGGCGCAGACCTGCTGTGGGGCTCTGGCCGCCCATGCCGGGAAGAGCGAGATCGCCGCCAGGCTGGCGGAGAGAAACGTCTCCGCCCTGAGCGGTTACGACCAGGTTGTGGCTACCGCCGCCGGGTGCTCGGCACATCTCGCCGGATACGCCCACTGGGGGGGCGCCTCCCTGGCGGGGAGAGCGGTCGACGTCACGGTCATGGTCTCGGAGGCGATCCGCTCCGGGCGTCTTCCCCAGGTCGACGGCGACCGAGGACCTATCGCCGTCCAGGACCCCTGCCATCTCCGGCACGCCCAACGAGTGACGAGGGAGCCACGGCGCATCCTCGAAGCCGCGGGGTACGAGGTGGTCGAGATCGACCCAGCGGGCATGTGCTGTGGCGCCGCCGGTCTCTACACGATGCTTCAGCCCGAGGCCTCGAGCCGTCTCGGCGCTCAGAAGGCGGCCCAGGTCCGGACGACCGGGCTGACACGGGTTGCCTCGGCTAACCCGGGCTGTGAGATGCAGCTGCGCACACATCTCGGCGACGATTACGAGATAGCCCACCCCATCGAGTGGTACCTACGGGCGCTGCAGAGTGGGGGGTAGGCTCGCCTCCTCGATGACGGTCACCCAGAGCTCGCGGCTGGCGATGCTGAAACGTTACGGGGTGCTCGCTTACGGCGCCTTCGGGACGATGCTCGACGTGGGTCTCATGGTGCTCGGGAGTCTGCTGGTCGGGCTCTCGGTGTCGGTTCTGCTCGCGGGTCTCGGAATCGTCGACACGGTGCCGATGGACCTGTCCACCGGGGCCATGCTGGTCTCCGGTCTGGTGCTCGCCGTTGTCGGGTTGTTCTGCCTCGGTCTCGCCTCGGAGGGCCCGCTGGGCCGAGGGCGGCGTCTCGTCGGATACAAGCTGCTCGAGGTCGGCATCGGCCGCACCATCGCCGTGTTCCTCATCGGTCTCGCCGCGCTGGCGGGACACGACCTCCTCGAGGGGCTCGTCGACGGGCTCCCCGCACCTCTCCACGCCGGTGTCGCCGGTCTCCGTGCGGTGGCGGTGGCCGGTCTCGTCGGTATGCCCCTCGTCGGGGTACCCCTCTCGTTGCTGCTCCGTGGGGCACCGGTGGATAGCCGCTGGCTGCACGACGCCGACGTCCCGGTACTCTTCGTGGTGTGGGTGACGGGGGCGCTGATCGCCCTCAGCTGAGACCGAGGGTGTAGATCAGGATGAGAGCCGGGTCGGCGCCGAGACGGGAAAGTGTCTCCTCGATCCAGGCAAGCCTGGGGATCATGAGACCCAGCTCCGTTACGTCCCGGGAGCGGGCCATGGAGACGACCCCCTCGATCACTTGCGGGGCGTCCTCGGGCGCCGTCGCCAGCCAGCCGCAACGCATCCAGTCCGGCTCCGGCTGTTCCACCAATGCCCATCCTCCCTGCGACTGGTAGAGCTCGCCGGCAGAAGCCGCACGCGCCAGGTCGTCGAACCTCGTCTTCCTCCAGCGCCAGCCAACCGAGATCAGCTCCTTCCCGGCGTGGGCCAGCTCGCTGCCCGCCCA
Source organism: Actinomycetota bacterium (assembly GCA_022615295.1). GTDB lineage: Bacteria > Actinomycetota > Acidimicrobiia > Spongiisociales > ZC4RG35 > ZC4RG35. Next base: position 16,638 of record JAKEHF010000008.1, read on the forward strand.
ATAGAGCCAGGCAGCCTCGACGTCACCGGTAGGTGCCATTGGTGATGTCGTGACACTCACGGTCCTCGGTTCGATCACGGCATAGCACCACGTCGAGGTGTGTCTGTATCCCAGCGCCTCCACCTGTCTCCGCGCCGCGGTGTTGTCATCCTCCGTGGCGAGCCTGGCGACGAGCGCCCCCCGCCCCCGGGCCCATTCGGTCCCCGCCCGGTTCAGCGTCGACCCCAGCCCCGACCGTTTCAGCGCAGGGTGCACCCTGGCCCCTTCCAGCCATGCCTCGGTGGGAGAGAGCAACACCGTGTTGGCGACGGCCACAGGTCGGTCGTCGTCATCGACGGAGACCATTGGCATCGAGTCGGGGTCTTCGACCCATCCGGGGAGGCGTTGGGCGACATAGTCGCCCCATTCGAAGGTGTCTGCGGTCCAGGGTGCGATCAGGGGCACATCCTCAAGACGCGCCGGTCTCGTCCTCACATCCGTTCGGGGACTTCGATGCCGAGGAGTTGAAGAGCACGCTCCAACGTGCCCAGTGTCCAGACGGCGAGCGCCATCCAAGAGCCCCGTCTCGTCGGGTCCTCCTCGGAGAGGATGTGACACTCGTCGTAGAAGCGGTTGAACTCGCCGGCCACTCCGAAGGCATAGTCGGCCAGGTGATTGGGAGCCCTCAGGTCGAGACTGCGTTGCAGGGCCTCGCCAAACCCGAGGAGCGCCAACATGAGATCACGCTCGACCTCGAGCATCGGGGCGGCGATCGCACCGGCGGGGATCTGTCGCTCGGCCGCCAAACGCAGGATCGACTTGATCCGCACTGCGGCGTACTGCAAATAGGGCCCGGTCTTGCCCTCGAACGAGCTGAACCTGTCGAGGTCGAAGACGTAGTCCGAGCTCCGGTTGTTGATCAGGTCACCGAACTTGAGGGCGGCGATGCCGACTTGGGTGGCTATCGACTGTCGCTCCGGGTCCGGGTACTCCTCGGCGAGGTGGGCCTCGTCGAGACGGGAGCGGGCGGCCCCCGTGATGAGCCGGATGACGTCGCCGAGACTCACCACACCGCCGGCCCTGGTCTTGAACGGCTTCCCGTCGGGGCCGTTCATCGTCCCGAACTCGATGTGCTCCAGTCTCACCTCGGGTGGTGCGATCCCCCCCTTGCGGGCGGCCCTGAAGACCTGGGTGAAGTGGTCCGACTGGCGACGATCGACCACGTAGAGGATGAGCTCGGCGCCGAGCTCGCTGACCCGCATGTCGATGGTGGCCAGGTCGGTGGTCGAGTAGAGGTAGCCCCCGGTGCGCGACTCGAGGATCAGCGGCGGCCACTCCCTCTTGTCGTCGGGGAGCCCGACGTCGACGACGAGGGCGCCCTCGGACTCGACCGCCACACCTTGGGTCTTGAGACGCTCAACCATCGAGTCGATCCGATCGTGGACGTCGGATTCGCCGTACCACAGGTCGAAGTTCACTCCGAGGGCGGCGAAATCGGCGCGTTGGGACCCTTCGGACACCCTCTTCATGTGACGCCACAGGGCGCGGTAGCCAGGGTGGTCGCCTTGCTGCAACACGACAGTGACCTCCCTCGCCCTCTGGGCGAACTCCTCATCGCTACGCGCCCTCTCGCTGGCCTCGGGGTAGATGCGCTGGAGGTCCTCGAGGGTGACCGGCGACTCGGCGGGATAAGTCTCCAGGTCGGGGCGGAGGAAGGGGAGGTCGGGCCGCTCCTCGGCGAGGGCTGCGATGAGCAGACCCATCTGGAATCCCCAGTCACCGAAGTGGGGGTCGCGGATCACCTTGTGACCGGCGAAGGCGAACTGTCGAGCCAGCGAGTCGCCGATGATGGTGGCGCGGAGATGGCCGACGTGCATCGCCTTGGCCACATTGGGACCGGCATAGTCGACGACCACCGTCATCGGCGTGGTGGCGGCGTCGAACCCGAGATGGGGATCGGCTCGCGAGCGCTCGGACCAGAGACCGAGGGCGTCGTCGGCGACGTCGATGTTCACAAACCCCGGCCCGGCAGTCGTGGCAGAGACGATCTCGGGATGCTCGCGGAGACGACCGGCAACCGCCTCCGCCAGCTCGGCGGCGGGGCGACCTGTTTCGCGAGCCGCGGTCATCGCCCCGTTGCACTGGAACTGGGCGAGATCGGGTCGCTGTGAGCGCACCACCACACCATGGGCGGGTTCGAGCCCGAGCTCGGCGAACACCCGACCCGTCAGATCGGTGAGATGGGTCAGCAAGGACATGGGCCGCCCAGGTTAGGACCCCACCGTTCTGTGAAGATCTTCACGTACATAGCCCCAGCAGATCTTCACGGAACGGGGGTTTGTCAGTACTTGGCCAGCTCCTGGGCCTTCTCCACGATGGTCTCGGGTGTGGGGTAGAGGGCATTCTCCAGGGACCCGGCGTAGGGCATGAGGGGCACCTCGGGGAGTGCGTAACGCTTGACCGGGGCGTCGAGCCACTCGAAGGTCTTGTCGGCGATCTGGGCGGCGATCTCGGCGCCGAACCCCCCGAACTCGTTGTCCTCATGGATGATGAGGGCGCGTGATGTCTTCTTCACCGACTCCTCGATGGTCGGCCAGTCGAGGGGCTTGAGACTCCTCAGGTCGATGACCTCCGGGCTGGTTCCCAACTCCTCGAGGACAGGGACCGCCTCCATGGCGAAGTGGGCCATCGCCCCGTAGGCGATGATCGTCAGGTCGGTCCCGGCATGTCTGATCGCCGCCTTCCCCAGCGGCACCCGGTGCTCGCCGGCGGGGAAGGGCCCACGGGCCAGCCTGTAGAGCTTCTTCGGCTCGATGAACATCACCGGGTCCGGGTCCTCGAAGGCGGTGTGGAGAAGACCCTTGACGTCGGCCGGTGTCGAGGGGATGACCACCTTGAGACCGGGGACGTGGGCGTAGTAGGCCTCTATCGACTGGGAGTGGTACTGCGCACCATGGATCCCGGCGCCGTATGGGGTTCTGATGACGATGGGGCAGTTCCAGTCCCCGTTCGAGCGATAGCTGATACGGGCCGCCTCGGAGACGATCTGGTCGAAGGCGGGGTGGATGTAGTCGGCGAACTGGATCTCGGGGATGACGCGGTAACCGGTCGCCGACATCCCGATGGCGCAGCCGATGATCGACGACTCCGCGATGGGGGTGTTGAAGCACCGGTCCGCGCCGAAACGCTCGGTCAGGCCCTGGGTGGCCTTGAAGACACCTCCTTTTTCCCTGGCCACGTCTTCACCGAACACGATTGCGTCGGGATGGGCCTCGAGGATCTCGTGGAGAGTCATGTTGATCGCGGTGATCATGTTGACCCTGTCCCCGACCGGCTCCGGCTCCGGGGACACGGCGGCGGGGCCCGGCGTCACAACCTTTGCGTAGATCCGGCTCTGCGGCTCGTCGGGGTTTGCCGCACCCTCCGCCCTCTCGACGGAGTCGGCGATCGTCGTCGAAACCTCGTTGTCGATCCGAGCCTCCTCGGCTTCGGTGAGGAGACGATGCTCTATGAGGTATTGACGGAGACGGGCGACCGGGTCCTTCTTGCGCCAGCGCTCGACCTCCTCTTTGTCCCGATACAGCGTGTCGTTGTCGTCGGAGGTGTGGGCGTAGTACCGATAGGTCTGCGCCTCGATCAGGCTGGGCCCCTCCCCGGAGCGCGCGCGACGCACCGCCTCCTGCATTGTGGCCAGCACAACCAGCGGGTCGTTCCCGTCGATGCGATGACCGGGGAAGCCATAGCCGGCGGCACGGGCGGCGACACTCCCTGCCACCTGCTCATCTGAGGGCACCGAGATCGCGTAGTGGTTGTTCTCGATGACGAAGATCAGGGGCAGATCGTGGATCCCCGCCCAGTTCATGGCCTCGTGCCAGTCCCCCTCGGAGGTGGCGCCCTCGCCGCCGTAGACCACGGCTACGGCGTCCGATCCGCCGGTCTTCAACCCATGTGCGATGCCGGCAGCGTGGGGGAACTGGGTCCCGATGACCGAGGACTGGGTGAAGACCCTCTTTTCCCGAGACGACCAGTGGCTGGGTAGCTGGCGTCCCCCCGACATTGGGTCGTCACCTTTGGCGAACACCCCGAGGAAGATCTCATATGGGGTGAACCCCCAGGCGAGGCCGACCCCCATGTCGCGGTAGTTGTTGATCGCCGGGTTGATCATGGTCTTGCGGTCGGCCACGGCGAGGGGCACGCCGAAGCGCAGCGTGATCGCCAGGTCGAAGGACATCGTGTACACGCCCTCGCGCAGGAGCGAGGTCGAGACGAGCTCGCTCGGGGCATCAACGTCAATCGGCTGCAGCAGCGACGCGTTGATCAGGCTGAAGGCGGTCGTGCTCGGGCCGATCCCCAGCGCCAAACAGCCGATGATCACCAGCGAAAAGCCGGGGTTC
>JAKEHF010000085.1 GCA_022615295.1 Actinomycetota bacterium
AGGATCTCGTCACCTCGATAGGCGGCCAGCGGCACCTCGGCGGTGCCGACCAGGAACAGCTCGTCACGGGGGATCTCATAGACCTGCTCCCTGGCCTCCGGGAAGAAGCCGGTCCCCTCGAGCGCCGCCTCCCTCACCAAGACCGGTGGGATCACCGGGATAAACCTGGCGGCGACCAGATGGTCCATGGCCCAGCGGACCAGCGACAGCTCGAGCATGGCCCCCCGACCAAGCAGATACCCGAACCGGCTGCCCGAGACCTTGGCGCCCCGATCGGTGTCGATGATCCCCAGTCTCTCCCCGAGCGCGGCATGACTCGTCCCGGTAGGCGCCGGGTCCCCATGACGTCGGAGCTCGGCGTTGTCGGCCTCGCTGACGCCATCGGCTGCGTCGGGGGCCACCAGGTTGGGGACCTCGAGCCAGGCGAGCCGGAACCTCTCCCCCAGTTCCTCTGCCTCGGCGGCCGCCGTCTTGACCTCGGTCGCCAGCTCTGCGGCACGGTCGATGGCCTCCTGCTTGGCCTCACCGGAGAGGGCGGCGATCTGACGCCCTGCCTCCTTCTGTCTCGCCCTCAGCTCCTCCGCTCGTGCCAGGGCACCCCGGTGCATTCGCTCCAGCTCGACCAGGGCTTCGAGGTCGATCCTCGAGCCACGACGACGCAGCGACTCGGCAACCAGTTGGGGGTCATCGCGGAGGATCCTCGGGTCGAGCATGGGCCGGCGATGGTAACGGGGGCGGCTCAGCCCTCGCCGACGACGAACTGGACCGTGACCTGGTTGTCCTCGATGTTGGCGTCCTCGGCGACAGTCTCGATCTCCGCGGCCACCTGGTAGATCCCGCCAGGCTCCACAACTAGAGCGTCGAAGACGATCGTCACCTGACGACCCGGCTGTAGGGGGGCCACCTCACGGACCACTTCCACGGACTCGGGTCCTCCGACCATGGTGAGGGTCAGGTCCTGGACCATGGTGGCGATGTTGCCGGTGTTGGTCATGACCACTGAGAAGACCACCGACTCCGTAGGGGAGAGGACCACCTGACCGGCGGCATCCACCTGCCACTCCGGGTCGGCGACTACCTGACTCACCCCGAGACCGGGACGAAGACCGAGACTGTTCAGCTCGGAACGGGCCGCCTCCATGTAGTCGAGGGCAAGACCGACCAGACCCCCCTCCTCTGGAGTCATCACCACCTCGGGGAATGGGGCCAGCCCGTCGGGAACGTCCTCCCGCGCCATCTCGACGAGCAGCTCGGCATAGATGGCGTCACCGGCTCGCAGCTCGGCGAGTGAAGCCGCCATCTGGTCGATGGGTGTCGGATCGTTGGGTCGGTCGGCCGCCCCCAGGACCGACTCGGCGTAGCCCTCGAGACCGCGTGTCCAGGCGCTCACCGACTGTCGGAACAGGGCTCGAATCGGGACCAGGCTGGGGTCAGGAACGTCCTCGGCGGCCAGCTCCGCCGAGACGGCCAGGTCCTCTCTCACCCCGCCGACCACTGTCTCGAAATCGACCCGTGAGATGAGATGAAGCTCGCCGGTGAGTTGGCGGAGGGCCTCGGCCCCCTTGGCCAGCTCCGTGGTCTGGTCGCCGACACGGGACAGATAGGCGATGCGATTACGTGTCTGGGTGCCTGCCCCCGAGACCACAAGGCCCAGGGTCACCGCCACTATGAGGAGGATCGGCCACAGGAAACGGCGAAAACGCCGCGACCGATGCGGGGTGTCGAAGATCAACGTGGGCGAGGGGGGACTTGAACCCCCACGATCTTGCGATCACAGGAACCTGAATCCGATCACGCCCGTATCGAGGAGTGCTGAACTGTAGTGAAAGGGCCGTGTCTACAGGCATTCTCGTGTGGCGTCGGTCCAGCCGATATCAGGCTGTGCCACCCGGTTATGTCGCGTTGGGTTGCAATTGGGTTGCAGTCGACGCCAGCTTCAAACGCGAGACGATGATCCGGTTCGGATTCAGCTGCCTGAGCGAACTGTTGTCGGATTCTTACGGGTTGTCGCCTTCCGTCGCAGGACTACCAAACTCCCGAAGGCCACGGCGCAGGCACTCCAGCGCTTCCGGGGAGGTCGGGCGGGACTATCCTCCGTCGGATCCCGGCGGGTCATCGCCCTCGACACCGGAACCATCGCCGCCTTGAAGGAGCACCTCCGCCGGCAGAACGAGGAGCGCTTGATGGCGGGGGACGCATGGGCCAGGCTCGACCTCGTTTTCACGAACGCGATCGGCGATCCGGTCAACCCGGCCACTTTCACCCGGTGGACGAAACAGCAAGCTAGACAGGCCGGGGTGCCGCCGTTGACACCGCACGACGCCGCGCGCCAGGGCTGGGCGACGCTGGCGTTGAGCGCTGGTGTACCTCCCAAGGTGGTACAGGAACGGCTCGGCCACTCCTCGATCTCGATCACGATGGACCGCTACAGCCACGTGATCGAAGGCATGGACCGCGCCGCGGCCGAGGCTGTCGCCGCGCTCATCGAACAGTCGTCTGATTGACAGCGTGGGCGCTCTGGCCTTGATCCGCACCCTGCCACCTAGAATCGGGTGAGATCGTGAACTATCAGGACCGCATTACGACCGAGCCGGGCAAGCGGGGAGGCAAGCCCATCATTCGAGGGCTGCGCATCACCGTCTATGACGTCCTCGACTACCTCGCGTCCGGGATGAGCGAAGAGGAGATCCTCAGCGACTTCCCCGAGCTCGAGCA
>JAKEHF010000086.1 GCA_022615295.1 Actinomycetota bacterium
TCCTATGAGGCGCTCGAGCAGGCGGCGACCTCGGACCTGGCGATGCGGATCGGGTCGGGGATCGTCGTCTTCGGTCTCTTCCTGGGGAGTCTCGTCCTCGGCGGTTGGTGGTTCTCCACTTTCGTCGTCCTGGTGATGGTGGTGGCCGTTGGCGAGCTCTACGCCACGATGAGGACCAGGGAGCACCGGCCCCTGGCCCTCTTTGGGCTGATCGGGGTGGCCCTCATGGGTGTCGGGGCCCACCTCTGGGGGGTGGCCGCCATCGCCGGCTGGCTCGCCCTGGCGACCATGGTCACCCTTCTCTTCGTCTCCCTCACCCCACGGCGAAACCCGCTGGAGGACACCTCGTTGACCGTGATGGGCATGGCCTGGGTGGGGATGCTCGCCTTCGCCATCCCGTTCGGTGTTGGACCGAGACCGCTGGAGAGCGTGCTCTTCATCGTCCTCATCGTCGCGCTCAACGACATCGGCGCCTATTTCGTGGGCCGCTCGTTCGGTAGGATGAGGCTGGCCCCGGTGGTGTCCCCCAAGAAGACGATCGAGGGGTTCTTCGGTGGTCTGATCCTGGGTGCCATGGCATCGTCGGTGCTGACCACATTCCCCGCCTGGGAGCCGATAGGTCTGGGCCGGGGTCTCATGCTGGCTGTCGTTGTCGGCGTGTTCTCCCCACTTGGCGACCTTGCCGAGTCGATGGTCAAGCGCTCCATAGGCGTCAAGGACATGGGGTCGGTCCTCCCCGGTCATGGGGGCATGCTCGACAGGATCGATGGCTTTCTCTTCGCGCTCCCCGCCCTGTACTTCTCGTTCCGGGCCTTCGGCTTGCTGTGAGCCGCCCGGTCGTCGTCCTCGGGGCGACCGGGTCGATCGGCTCCCAGACCATCGGGGTCGCCGAGCGCCTCGGCATTCCCATCGCCGGTCTCCTCGCCCGTCGACCCGGTGAAGAGCTCGCCGCCCATGCCATGAGACATCCCGACGCCCGGGTGGTGGTGACGGGTGGGACCCTCGATGAGCGGGAGTGGCTGGAGAAGACGATCGGGCGCGTGGTGGGTCACGGGTCGGAGGCGGTCGCCGATCTCGCCGCCCACCCCGGGGCCACCGTGGTCAACGGCATCGTCGGGGCCTCGGGTCTCGAGGCGAGTCTGGCGACGCTCGACGCGGGCAACAGGCTCGCCCTGGCCAACAAGGAGAGCATGGTGGCGGGGGGCGCCCTGATCCGGCGACGTCTCGAGGGGGGAGGGGAGCTCATCCCCGTGGACAGCGAGCACTCGGCGATCCATCAATGTCTCCTCGGTGAGGACCTCGCCAATGTGAGCCGTCTCATGCTGACCGCCTCGGGAGGGCCCTTCCGGGGGTGGAGCCCGGACAAGCTGGCCACGGTCACCCCGGAGGAGGCGTTGCGCCACCCTGTCTGGGATATGGGACGCCGCATAACGATCGACTCCGCCACCCTCCTCAACAAGGGTCTCGAGGTGATCGAGGCCCACTTCCTCTTCGGTCTGGGCTACGACCGGATCGAGGTCGTGGTCCATCCCCAGTCGCTCCTCCACTCGGCGGTCGAGTTCGTGGACGGGTCGTGGAAGGGTCATCTCGGACAGCCCGACATGCGGATCCCGATCCAATACGCCCTCACCTTCCCCGGCCGGCAACCCACGGCGGTCTCCCCGTTCACCTTCGCCGGGCGGACCCTGGAGTTCGAACCTGTCGACCGGGCCACGTTCCCCGGCCTCGACCTGGCCTACGGGGCCGGCCGGAGCGGCGGTTCGGCCCCGGCGGTTCTAAACGCCGCCGACGAGATCGCGGTCGAGGCGTTCCTTCAGGGACGGATAGGGTTCACCACGATCACCAGCGTGATCGCAGAGACGCTTGCCGAGGTGCCACAGAGGGAGATAGCCGACGTGGCCGACGTGGTCGCCGCCGACGGTGAGGCGAGGGCGGTGGCCGCCTCGCTGGTGGCAGGGGCCTGCTGACTACCGACCGGGCCCCGGTAGCCTGACGAGGTGCTCGGCGGTCTGGCTGCGGCCCTCGCCATAATCTTCTTCGTCACCGCCCATGAGGCCGGTCACTTCCTGGCCGCCAAGGCCACAGGCATGAAGGCCACCGAGTTCTTCTTCGGCTTTGGTCCCAAGATCTGGTCGACGAGACGTGGCGAGACCGAGTACGGGGTCAAGGCGATCCCGCTGGGCGGATACGTCCGGATCGTGGGGATGAACCCTCTCGAGGAGGTGGCTCCCTCGGACATGGGGCGCACCTATCGGGAGAAGAAGTTCTGGGAGAAGAGCGTGGTGGTCCTCGCCGGGGTGGGGACCAACTTCCTGCTCGCCTTCTTGATGTTCTACGGTCTGGTGCTGGGCACCGGCGTTCCCGGGGATCTGACCACGGAGGTCGGGGCGGTGGTGGAGGACACGCCGGCCGAGGTGGCGGGTATCGAAGTCGGCGACCGTGTCGTCGCCATCGGGGACAGCGCTATAGATGTCTGGGAGGACGTGCCCGCCGAGTTCGCCGACATCGGACCGGGCCCGACGACCATCACCGTGATCAGGGATGGGGAGACCCTCGTCTTCGAGGTGGTGCTTGCCGAGAGCCTCACGACAGAGGGGTCCGGGTATCTCGGCGTGGCGCCGATCCGCGAGCGGGCGACGGTGGGACCGTTGCAGGGTCTGGGTCATGCCGGTCAGCTGGTCAGACAGGGGATCGGGGACACATTTGGCTCCCTGTACCAGATGCTTCGCCCCTCCTCGCTCGCCCAGTACTTCGGCGTGCTCCTGGGCGACACGGACGTGCCCGACGAGATCCGACCGGTCAGCCCGATCGGGATCGTCGCGATCGGGAGTCAGGCGGAGAGTCTCGCTCTCTTCGTCGGGATCCTGGCCCACGTCAACGTGATCCTGGCGACGATCAATCTCCTTCCTCTCTTTCCCCTCGACGGCGGGCATTTCGCGGTGGCTCTCTACGAGAAGGTGACGGGGCGTCAGGCGGACATGCGGCGTCTCATCCCGATCGCCGCCACCGTCATCGGGTTGTTCGCCTTCCTCGGCTTCGTGGCCATAGTCCTCGACGTGGCCAACCCGATCAACCTGTGACGGCATAAGTCGATCGACCCCCGTCGCACGACCTGGCAGCTAGCGCAGGAGGTTCACGTGACGGAACGAGCGGCCGACAACACGCGTCATCGATATACCGTGTCGGTGTGAGCATCGAGCGACGACGGACACGACAGATCCACGTGGGCAAGGTCCCGGTGGGCGGGGGGGCCCCGATAACGGTCCAATCGATGACCACGACCAAGACCGCCGACGTCGACGGGACGCTCGCCCAGGTCTATGCCCTCGCCGGCGCCGGGGCCGACATCGTCAGGATCACCTGTAACGAGGTCGAGGCGGCGCAGGGTCTCGCCGAGATCGTCCCTCGGAGCCCGGTGCCGATCATCGCCGACATCCACTACCAGTACCGGCTGGCCCTGGCCGCCATCGAAGCGGGGGTCCAGGGTCTGCGGCTCAACCCGGGGAACATCCGCAAGGAGGACCAGATAAAGACCGTCGCTCGCGAGGCAAAGGACCGGGGTCTGCCGATCAGGGTTGGCGTGAATGCCGGGTCCCTCGACAAGGATCTCCTCGAAAAGCATGGTGGGCCGATACCAAAAGCGCTGGTCGAGTCGGCTCTCATCGAGATCCGGTATCTGGAGGAGGTCGACTTCACCGACATCAAGATCTCGGTGAAGCACTCCAACGTCGGTTCGATGGTCGAGTCATATCGGCTTCTCGCAGACACCGTCGACTACCCGCTCCACCTCGGTGTCACCGAGGCGGGGCCGCCCCCGGCAGGTCTCATCAAATCGGTGGCGGGGATCGCCACCCTCCTCAACGAGGGGATCGGTGACACCATCAGGTTCTCCCTGACCGCCGATCCCGTGGAGGAGGCGAAGGCCGGGCGTCAGCTCCTCGAGTTCCTCGGCCTCCGCGAGCGCAAAGGGCTCGATCTCATCGCCTGTCCGTCGTGTGGTCGGGCCGAGGTCGATGTCATCGAGGTGGCCACCCGGGCCCAGGAGGTGCTCGAGGCGGAGAACCTGCCCATCCAGGTGGCGGTGATGGGGTGTGTCGTCAACGGCCCCGGTGAGGCCCGTGAGGCCGACATCGGGATCGCCGCTGGTCGGGGGCGCGGCCATCTTTTCATCAAGGGCCAGGTGGTGCGGGTGGTGCCCGAGGAGGAGATGGTCGCCGCCTTGCTCGAGGAGGCGCGCCGTCTCGTCGAGGAGGGGGTGGAGGCCCGGCTGGCGGATGCCGACGCCGGTGCGGCCGACGCTGCCGAGAGTGATCGGCTCCAGCTGCTCGAGATCAAGGGCGACGCCAATCGTGCCGAGGAGCGCCGGGCGGCGGTGGCGGAGGTCGCCACCGGCGACTGACGTCCCCGGTCACCTCGTCGAACATCATCGATTCACCCCCAGGCGCGAGGGTCGCATACGCGCCCCGGGCGTTATCCGCCAAGATGCGACCGGATATTCAACTACCGTGCCCGTTTCTCATGCGCTGGTCGGAAGCTTTCATACCCACACTGAGGGAGGCACCCGCCGACGCCGAGGCGGTCAGCCATAGCCTTCTCGTCCGGGGTGGGTTCATCAGACAGCTCGTCGCCGGCTCCTACACGATGCTCCCCCTGGGTCAGAGGGTCCGTCTCAAGGTGGAGCGGATCATCCGCGAGGAGATGGACGCCATAGGCGGTCAGGAGCTGATCCTCCCCACGCTGCACCCGGCCGAGGTCTGGAAGAAGTCGGGTCGGTATGACCTGATGGGCGACAACCTCTTCAAGCTGAAGGACCGCAAGGGCACCGACATGGTCCTCGGGATGACCGAGGAGGAGATCTTCGCCATGCTCGCCCTGGAGCTGTTCTCCTATCGCCAGCTCCCCCAGATCTGGTACCAGATGCACACCAAGTTCCGCGACGAGCCACGACCCAAATCGGGTCTCCTCCGCGTCCGGGAGTTCACCATGAAGGACTCCTACACCCTCGACATCGACCTTCCGGGGCTCGACACCGGATTCGAGAAGCATCGGGGCGCCTACAGGCGGATATTCGCCCGGATGGGGCTGCGGGCCGTCGACGTCGAGGCCTCCTCGGGTGCCATGGGCGGGTCCGAGTCTGTGGAGTTCGTCCAGCGCAGCGATGCCGGCGAGGACTGGATCGTGAGCTGTGACAACTGTGGCTACCGGGCGAACCTGGAGAAGGCGGTCTCTGCGGTGCCCGCGATCGACGATGGGCCATCTGGGGAACTGGAGCGTTACCCCACCCCCGGTTTGCGCACCATCAAGGCGCTGGCCGAGGCCCATCCCGAGATCGCCGCCCCCGAGCGGCAGATCAAGACGCTGGTCTACTACGTCGACGGCGAGGCAGTGCTGGCGACCGTGCGGGGCGATCACGAGCTGCACCCCCAGAAGCTGGCCGACGCGACCGGGGCGGGGACCGTCCGGCCCGGTCGTCCCGAGGAGATAAGGGACCTGCTCGGGGCCGACCCGGGGAGTCTCGGCGCAGTGGGGGTGGAGGGTCTGCGGATCATCGCCGACCCCTCCTTACGGGGACGGGTCAACATGACCACCGGCGCCAATACCGACGACTGGCACTTCAAGGGGGTCTCCGTGGAGCGGGACATCGCCGTCACCGAGTGGGCGGATCTCCGCTCGGTTGAGGGCGGGGACCCCTGTGTCAGATGCGGTCAGCCCCTCGAGATGTGGAAGGGGATCGAGGTGGGTCACATCTTCAAGCTGGGGACCCAGTACTCGGAGGCCTTCGGCGTCTACGTCCAGGACGAGGCCGGGGTGAGCCACCCGATCATCATGGGCTCCTACGGGATAGGTGTCGAGAGGGGAATGGCCGCGGTCGTCGAGGCGAACCACGATGAGGCGGGGATCTCCTGGCCGGTCTCCGTCGCACCCTATGAGGTGGTGATCACCGTGGTCCGCGCCGACGACGCCGAGACGATGGCCGCCGCCTCGATGCTCTACGACGATCTGGGCGCTGCCGGGCTCGAGGTCCTGATCGACGATCGTGACGAGCGGCCGGGGGTCAAGTTCGCCGATGCCGAGCTGATCGGGGTGCCCTACAGGGTCACCGTGGGTCCCAAGGGGGTGGCTGCCGGGGTGGTCGAGATGACCACGCGACGTGGTCTGGTCACCGAGGAGGTGACGCTCAGCGAGGTGAGGACACGTCTCGTCTCCCTCATCACCGGTCAACGTGGGGGCGTCTAGGGGCGAGAACCCGTATAATCTCCGCCTACAACGGGACGCTTTTCGGTCAGGTGGGCGCTTCGGCACCCACCTGGTTTGTTGTGGAGTGACCCATATGGAGAGAGATTTGACAGAGGTGACCGACATCTGGGACGTGGTCGAGCCCTATCTCGCCGCGGAGAGACTCGAATTGGACGATCTCGAGCTGACCGGGCATGGACGTGGTCGCGTCCTCCGGATCACCGTGGACGGCAACGCCCTCGACGTCGATCGGCTCGCCGACGTCTCCCGTGGTCTGTCACGTCTTCTCGACACACAGACCGACCTGGAGGGCAGCTATCAGCTCGAGGTCTCCTCACCGGGTCTCGAGCGGAAGTTGCGCCGGCCACGTCACTTCGCCAAGGCGCTGGGGCGGGAGGTCGTCGTCAAGTACGGAACCCCGGAAGGGGCGGTTTCGAGAACCGGGGCCTTGACCGCCGTGGACGGCCACGGCTTCACGCTGGACGACGACCTGGGCCAGGTCGTCGTTCCCTATGACAGTGTCGTCTCCGCCAGGACCATCTTCCGGCTGGAGAAGACGCCGAAGCCGGGTCACTGAAGGAGGACCATGCAGCTCGACATGATGATGGAGGCGATCGAGGGTGTGGCCCGCGAGCGGGGGGTCCCGGTGGACGCCATCCTCGACGCCTTCGCCAACGCCCTCGTGGCTGCGTACAAGAGGAGTCCGGGAGCCGCCGAGGAGGCGAGGGTCACCATCGATCCCGAGAGCGGTGAGGTCACCGTGTACGCCCAGGAGCTCGACGAGGACGGCAACGTCATCGACGAGTGGGAGGACACCCCCGACGGGGAGGCATTTGGACGCATCGCGGCCCAGTCGTTCAAACAGGTCATGCAGTTCAAGCTCCGCGAGGCCAAGCGGGAGCAGGTCTACGAGATGTACGAGGGGAGGGAGGGCGACCTGGTCACGGGTATCGTCCAACAGGTCGACTATCGATCGGTCACTCTCGACCTCGGCGACGCCGAGGCGATACTCCCCGGCAGCGAACGGATTCCCTTCGAGCGCCTGGAGAGGGGGAACCGGGTGAAGGCCATCATCCTCGAGGTGCGCAACGAGGCCAAGGGCGCCCAAATCGTGGTCTCCCGGAGCCACCCGGACCTGGTCCGGCGTCTCCTCGAGCTCGAAGTCCCCGAGCTCACGGATGGCACAGTCGAGATCGTCAGCATCGCCCGTGAACCGGGTCATCGCACCAAGATCGCCGTCATATCCAACGACCCCAACGTCGATCCCAAGGGGGCCTGTGTGGGGGCCCGGGGCTCCCGGGTGCGCCAAGTCGTCAACGAGCTGCGAGGCGAGAAAGTGGATGTGGTGCAGTGGCGGGAGGACGTCGGCCAATTCATCGCCGAGGCCCTCGGGCCCGCCAAGGTGAAGGA
>JAKEHF010000009.1 GCA_022615295.1 Actinomycetota bacterium
TCGGGTCTTGACATGGGACAAGTGTCACCGGTGAGGGTGACAGGAAATGCCCCGACGCCACCTATTGGCCGGCGCACCGCCCCCTCCGGCCCTCCGGGCCACCTCCCCCATCGAGCCTGCGGCTCTGGGGGAGGAAAAACCCGCTCCGGCCCTCCGGGCCACCTCCCCACGAGCCTCCCGCCCTGGGGGAGGAAATACGCCGCCTTAGTCCATAGTCGAGGCCACGCCGGCGAAACCGCCCGCGAACCCCCCAAGGAGGACCCCTGGAAGGAGGCCGGTAGCGAACGAGTCACCGAGATCGAGGTCGGTGATCCCCCACACGACCAGTGTGAGGGCGACTATTGCCAGGGGGATGCCGATGGCGACGCCCCGTGCCACCGCCCGAACCAGAGCGTCATGATCGTCGTGCTCGGCGTGGCTCATCGCCGGCTCATGTTAGGTCCACCGTCTCCCGGGACTTGTCGGCGGGGAGCCGCAGACGACGGACGGCGAGGACGAAGGGAAGCCCGATCAGCTTGATCGCACCAGCGACGACGTAGCCCACCCCTAACGACCAGACATCGGCGACACGACCCAGCAGAGGCTGGCTGACCACTCCTCCTGCACTCCCCATGAGTGAGTTGAAGGAGAGGACCGTGGCCCGCTGAGCGGAGGGAATGAGGTCGTTGATGTAAGCGAGCTGCACCGGGTAGGCGACGGCGCCGACGAGGGCGATCAGGGTCAGCAGCAAAATCGCCACCCAGAAGCCCCACGGCACCGCCAGGTTGGAGGCCAGCCCCACCCCGATGAGGGCCACCGCCGACAGGATCACCTCGGCCACCAGCACCGCAGTGCGGCTCGGTGCGAGTCTGGAGACCAGTCCAACCGAAGCCCCACCGGCCACCCCGGCGAGGGCGAAGACGGCCGCAGCGATTCCGGCCACGAACACCAGGCTGTCGTCGCCGAGCAGCTCGAGCATGTACGGCTGGAATGCATAGAAGATCCACACGCCAATTCCGGAGACGAAAGGCGCCGCCAGCATGAGCAGACGCACCGGCCTGTTTCGGAGCCCCTGCTCTACCGACGCCGTGAGGAGGCTCTTCACCTCCTCACGGACCGACCCCATACGGCGAGGCTCGAATCCGATGTCATGCATGGATATGACGGCGGTGACGATGACGACCACCAGCGTGGCTGACCTGAACAAGTAGGGGACGCCCAGGTTGATCTGTGCCAGGAAACCGCCGGAGACCGAACCGATGAGCATCGCCGCCCCCGACGCGCTCTGACCACGGCCGAACACCCTCTCTGTCCCACCCGTGTACCCGGTTGCATCCAAAGCATCGACCAACCATGCCTCGGTGGCTCCCGAGAAGAACGTGAACCCGAGCCCGAGGAACACCGACACCACGACCCACCAGACCACGTCGGCCTGGATCTGCCACAAACCGAGGTAGAAGAGTGTGGCAAAGAGGAGCGTCACGGCACCGAGGACGAAAGACGTCTTCCTTCCAGCGGAGTCGGCAACCACGCCTGTGGGCACCTCGAAGATCACCATTCCGGCGGTAAAAGCCGCATTGGCCAAGAAGGCTTCGGTGAGGCTGAGACCGGCGTCGAGGAGGAACAGCGTGTTCACCCCCCAGATGAAACTGGCGGCGAGGGTCTGGAGAAAGACCAGGTTCAGATAGATGCGGATGAGCCGTTCCGGGCTCGTGTCCTCAGGTGGCAACAACGGTTAGCGTAGACCGCCGATGTACACGCCCTACGAGCAACGGAGGACGGAGGTCCCGTTCGCCTCGTCGGAGTATCTGGCATTCGCCTCCCGCAACTCCTTCCTTGGGGTGCCGGCGGTCACTCCGGACCGTCTTGGTGACGGCGACGTCGTCATCCTCGGCGCTCCGTTCGACTGGGGCACGTCCCACCGACCCGGGGCGAGATTCGGGCCGGCGGCCATCCGGGGAGCCGACTATGGGGCGATGGACGGATTTCGCCCCCACCTGTCCACCGGCATCGACCCTTTCGAGACCCTCGGGGTCGTAGACGCGGGCGACGTCTATGTCGTGCCCGGCGACCAGGAGACCTCCATCAAGAGGATCGCTGACGTTGTCGGCGATGTGGCCGCGGCCGGCAAGGTCCCGATCATCCTCGGTGGGGACCACACCATCACCTGGCCCGACGCCCTCGGTGTGGCTCGGGCCCACGGGTTCGGGGAGTTCGCCTTGATCCACTTCGATGCCCACGCGGACACCGGCTACAGCCAGAACGCCAACCTCATCGGCCATGGGACGCCGATGCGCCGCCTCATCGAGTCCGGCGCCGTGCCCGGCCACCGGTTCGTCCAGATCGGTCTGCGCGGTTACTGGCCCGAGCCGGAGATCATGCAGTGGATGAGGGAGCAGAAGATGAGGTCGTACCTCATGGACGACATCACGGCGAAGGGACTCGACGCCGTCGTGGATGAGGCCGTCGCCTACTCGCTCGCCGGGGGGGCCAAGGGCGTGTTCATATCCGTGGACATGGACGTTGTCGACCCCGGCCTGGCCCCCGGCACCGGGACGCCCGAGCCGGGCGGTCTCAACTCGCGGGAGCTGCTCGACACCGTGAGACGTATCTCCCGCGAGCTGGTGGTCTTGGGCGCCGACGTCGTCGAGCTCTCACCGCCCTATGACGGACCCGGTGAGCAGACCGCATATCTGGCCAACAGGGTCGTGCTCGAGGTCCTCAACGGCATGGCAGAGCGCAAGCTCGGCGTCTGACTCAGGTTCCCGAGACCCAGGCGCGCACCTTCCCCCAGGCCTTGCGGGCCGTCCCCAGGAGCCATACCGTCAAAGCCGTCGCCGCGACGAGCAACACCGCGACCACGATGACGGCGACCACCGGATTGGCGATCGCCAGAGTGATGAGGAGGGCCACCCCGACATCCTCGGCCAGGGAGAGGCCGATGTTGCTGAAGGGCTCGGGCGAGGTGTTGGCCACGACCCGAGTCGTCGCTTTGGCGGCATGAGAGTCGAGAGCGAGGGCTCCCGAGACGACGGCGGCCACCGCGGCGCCGACGTTGGTGAACTCACCCCCGAGGACTGCTCCCAGCGCCGCGGCCCCCAAGGGTCGGACCACTGTGTGGATGGCGTCCCAGACGTTGTCCAGATAGGGGACCTTGTCCACGACGAACTCGATCGCGAAGAGGATGCCGCTGAGGATCATCACGTCGGTCCGGGTCAGCACGTCGGGGATGTCGGCCCAGCCGGCGCGGCCGGCCACACCGAGCAGCAGGGTGACGAGATACAGGTTGAGACCGGACGCCCAGCCCGATCCGGCGATCAGGGAGACGGTTTCGATCATGGTCGGCGGTTCTTCGGGTGGTCGGGGTTCTCCCAGACGATGAGGGCCGCCCAGCCGTCGTCGGCCTCGTCCTCGATGTAGTTCTCGAGGAGACCCCTCACCTCGAACCCGTTGGCGAGCTGGAAGCTGAGCGTGGGGTCCCGTAGCTCGCCGGCGACGACCTTGGTGACGTAGTCGGTGACGGGCATCGTCCGCTTGTACTCGTAGTAACCGGGGAGAGCGCCCCCGGCGATGATCCCCCGCTTGCCGTTGTTGCCAACGAAGGCCTTGCGCCGGTCGTAGAGCATGTTGCCGATCCCCCGGCCGCGGAACTCGGGCAGGACCGTGATGTCGGTCCCGTAGTACCACTCCCCATCCGGGGTGTGGTTCCCACACTGGTTCTCCCCGGTCATCTCGGCGATGTTGTGCTGGGGGTGGTCGAAGTCGAAATCGAGGAAGATTCCGGCGCCCATCCCCACCGGCCTGCCCTCGATCATGGCCACGAAATAGCCTTCGGGGAACACCTGGGCATAGGCCCTAATGTCGTCGGCCGAGAGCAGGTCTGCGTGGTTGGCCATGGGGAAGCAGGTCAGCTCGATCTTCTCGAGATCGTCGGCCATCCAGGCTTCGAGGTTGACGATCTCGACCTGGCTCAAAGCCGGAATGCCTCCCAAGGGTTGGCGCCGGGAACCCCCCATGTCGACCTCATCGTCCTGGTCCCGGGTTCGATCACAACCGCGCCACAGGTGGCCACCTCATGGGGCTGGCCGTCGGCACGTCGCGAGATCGCGGGCTCTGCGAAGAAGGAATCGAGGTCGTCGGCGTTCCGCTCCCCTAACTCGAGACGAAGGTCGCTGCTCACGACGCTCGCCTCGAGACGCTCCGCCTCCTCCGCCGCCGTCTCCTGAAACAGACAATGGTTGGTGTGCACGTAAGGGCGGTCTGTCACCTGGGTCACCTGCCGGCTGTGGGGCATGGCCTCGATGTTGTAGCCAACCCCGTGGGGACCCATCAGTAGGAAGTTGTGCCCCCCGGCCAGCTCCGCCTCCATCACGACCGCCACCGCCTCGTCGAGATCGGTCTGGCACAGGGCCTTTCTCACGACGAATGGCCAGGTGACACCGGGTCGACCGTACGAGGT
The DNA here is from genome assembly GCA_022615295.1 of Actinomycetota bacterium. Classification (GTDB taxonomy): domain Bacteria; phylum Actinomycetota; class Acidimicrobiia; order Spongiisociales; family ZC4RG35; genus ZC4RG35. The sequence continues at coordinate 4,439 of JAKEHF010000009.1, forward strand.
GAGATTGTTGATCCCCACTGCGATCCCCGCCTCGTTCAGCCCTATCTGACCCAGACATCCCGCCGTGGTCTGCACGATGACACTCGGCCCCATGAGTGGGTCCAGCTTGAGCATGACCACGAACTCCTCGGCGGAGGCGTGCATATCCCAGGTCTGGGCGAAGTACCCCTTGGGGGGATTGATGATCGCGGTGCAGTCGTCCTCGGTGGGAGCGGCTCCGACCCGCGACCTGACAACGTCGATCAGGTCTGTGAACCCGCCCACCACGACCGCCTCCTCGGCAGTGATTCCTGCAGCGTCGGCCATGGCCAGCATCTCCGTGTACAGCTCCGGCGAGTAGCGCTCATGGGCGACGAGGGTGTCGGCGGCGCACTCGATGATCAGCCCGCGATCGACGGTCCTCCCGCTCCATCGCTCCTGGGTAGACAGCACCATCCGGTCGTCGAGGTAGGCCCGGATCATCTCCCGGCACTCGGTCCCGTGACCCCTCCCCAGGTCGGTGGAGTCCCCGAAGATCTCGAGCACACGCAGCTCGCCACCGTGCATGACGACACGGTAACGGGAACCGATGAGGTTTCGCCCGCGTCCAACGCGTAACCGAGAAGGAGTCGATTGGATGAGACGTTTCGCGATGTTCCTCGCTTTGGGTCTGACCCTGGTGTCATGCGCCGGCCTTGGCGACGAGACCGCCGGGGAGGAGGGAGGTTTCCTCTACTCCGACGGAGGTGGAGAGGCGGCACCGGCTGCCACCGTGGCGGCGGCGGATGACTCATCGGAGCCCGACGTAGACCTTGTTTTGGACAGCTCGGACCGAAGGGTGGTGCGCAACGCCAGTCTTCAGCTCCAAGCCTCGGATACGAGGGAGACCTTCGACAAGATCGTGAACTTGACCGAGACAGTAGGCGGCTTTGTGGCCAGTGCCCAGGTACTCCCCGTCACCACGGAGGACGGACAGCCCGACATCAGCATGGTGCTTCGGGTGCCTGCCGACGGCCTCACCGAGACGATGCGGGCCATGAAGGAGCTCGCCGACGAGGTCGTGTCCGAGTCGCAGAGCGCTCAAGACGTCTCCGAGCAGTTCGTCGACCTGGAGGCGCGTCTCATCAACCTCGAGGCGTTGGAGACCGAGCTCCGCGCCCTGCTGACCGAGGTGCGGGCTCAGCCGGACGCCGACCCGGCGAAGCTGCTGACGGTGTTCAACGAGCTGGCATCGGTGCGTGGCCAGATCGAGCAGATCGAGGGTGAGCTGCAGTATCTCAGCGGGCTCACCGCCATGGCGACCCTGAACGTCTCACTGACCCAAACCCCGGCGGCGGTCCCTGTGGTCGAGGAACCCTGGGCCCCGGCAGAGGCGGTGCGGGAAGCGGCCCGTGACCTGATCGCCGCCCTCCAGGGAATCGCGAACTGGGTGATCGGCTTTGTCATCTACACGCTGCCGGTGCTGCTTCTGACGCTGAGCCTCCCTGCGGTGGCGGGATACCTGGTCTACCGGCGCTGGCTGAGGACCAGGGGTGGGCCCCCGACTCCGGCAGGACCTGAGCCTCAGCCCTCGTAGACGACCTCGCCACCAATCATCGTCATGACGACACGTGTGTCACGGAATCGGTCGGGGCCGAGCGGGTCCCGGTCGAGCACGGCCAGATCGGCGAGCATCCCCTCCCTGAGGGCTCCCGTCTCGGTCTCGGCGTGGTTGACGAAGGCCGACCCGGCGGTGGAGGCGGTGAGGGCCTGCTCCGGGGTCAGACACTCCTCCGGGTAGAAAGGCCGTCCGGAGTCGGAGGTCCTGGTGACCGCGGTGTCGATCTGCGTCATGACGTCGGCAGTGGACACTCCCCAGTCGCTACCCATGGCGAGCCGGGCCCCGGCCCGCACCAGCGAGGCGAACGGGTATTGCCCGGAAGCGCGCTCCGGTCCCAGGAAGGGGATGGTGAGCTCGTCCTGGTACACCTCATGGCAGGCCCACAACGCCGGGGCGTTGGCCACCGCATCCAGTTCTGCAAACCGA